>CAYFMH010000016.1:0-26774 GCA_964344165.1 uncultured Candidatus Peribacteria bacterium
ATACTAACCAAATTTTATATCAATTATTCTGAATTTCAAAGGCGGTTTAGTATAGTATTTCGAGAAATGCTTTATCAACGAATTCATTTGAAATAAAAAAGGACTCGAATGAGCCCTTTTTTTGAGGATTATTTTTTTTAGGTTATTTTTCGTTATTTTCAGCAGATTTTACTTCTGTAGTTTCAGATGCTTCTTCCACTGGTTTTTCGACAGGTGTTTCTTTAGCAGAGAGATCATCATCAGCCATTGGAATTTCTTCAGCAGGAGTTTCTTCAACTTTTTCAATCGTTTCTGTCTCTTCTGTTTCTATCGGTTTAGGAGCTGAATCCATCATTTCTTGTCTCCAACTGCTTCCGAGGAATTTTTCGAGCGAAGGCGGAGTGTTTTCGATTGTTCTCAGGTCAAAGTTGATAATAATACTTGGGGCGACGGCCATCTCTGGGTCATCTCCAATGTATCGTCGATAATTAAATAAATCTTGAACATCTCCCACGAGCATTCCAGAGACAGTGAGTGGTCGTCTGGATATTTCTGGGAGCCAAAAACTCAGACCAGAATCATACTTGTCCGTTGGCATGATGTTGCCATCTTCTACGATAAAAATTCCTTCGAGGCTTTCCACATGTGGTCGGATTTTTACATTTCCATTTCGTACCACGAAGGCCGCAAATCCATTGGTGAGGGCATAGTTTTTCTTTTGTCCGAGGAGGTCTCCGATGATGAGATCTCGATCTTCGATCACAAAAGTTTTACTTGTCCCCCCGAGGTCTAAATCTGTATTGAAGTGAACATCTTGAGTTTCTGCTGTATCAACAAAATAAACACCTGAATTATCGGGTGTCGTCACGAAGTTTGTACCCAAAACATTGATTTTATTTTCCTGGTCCAGATTGAGTTTAAGATTTTCATAAAAAGCCTCAGCTTCACTTGCTTCTTTAAACTTTTCAAAAATAGAAAGATCAGAGATAATCTGTCGGACACTGCCAGTGAACCGAGCTAAAAATCCTTTTTCTGGGTCTTCGGCCATTTCTTCTTCGACAAAAACCTTTCCGGTGGTTTGTTCTTCTCCGGCGATTACTTGTGCATCACCAGTGATTCTTTCAATTGTGTTTTGAGAAAATCGAAATCCAATATCTCCTCCTTTGGCTTCCACATAAGGTCGGATAATATTTATATTGGCATCATCTCCTAGAGTAGAACTCATAAACAGTCCATTGATCGTCGCTCCAGAGATGCCACAGGCATTGCCAATCCCAATCATGTCAGGTCCTCCATTGTATCGGAGTACCGCAAAGCCAACGTTTTTGATATTGGAGACATCATAGTTGGCAGCCAGCTCAGTATCCATCTGATAATCTACACTTGTTCGGACTGGATTCCCGGCATTGAGATCGGCGAGTTCTCCGGTGGAGAGAATTTTTTCATAATACCGACCGCCGGTGTTCCAGCCCCATCCTTCGGAGATAAAACCATTTCGGTTCCAGACGTTTCCGGATTCTGCCGGGATAGTGAAGTCATAGACTCGGAGGTTCGCCTGAGTGACTTCTGGGACGTCAGATCCGTTGATTTCTACAGTGGCTCGGTAGGTGACTTTTTCTCCTTTTGCGACCCGGGTTTCTTCTCCGAAGTTGCCGTCTGTCATTTTGATTTTTTTGATGAAGGTACTATTGGTTCCATTGGTACAAGGTCCTTTTGGTCTCGGCATCAGATCAGCACATTGTGCGATGAGATCTGCATTTTGGCTCCCGGTGTAGGGGATATCGACATTATTCATGGCTCCATCTCCGCAAGTAATGATATCTCTGGAAGTAGCCCATTCTTGGAGGCACTGTTTGATGGTTTTTGTGCTATCGTTTTTACATTCTCGATAGGCCTGCCATGTAGGATCACTTGGGTCTTCTACTGGATAGCGCGGGGTGCATTGGAGTGCCCCAGTACTATAATTTACCGTACAGGCCCCGATAGTTGGATGAGAAGGGGCTCCTCCGTCATCATCTCCTCCATCTTCATCAGGATTGCTGGTGGTAAGGCAAATTGGAGCCGTAGGATTATTGTTAGCCGGGTGAACCAGTTGTCCATTTCTTTGTCCCAAGGCAGAGACTGTGTTACAGACTTGTGTTCCTGCCGGAACATTTGATCTTATTCGGACTTTTAGATTTTCTATTTTTATTGCTTGAGCTGGCAAGTTGCCAAAATTTATAATTCCATCGAGAGTATCTTCAATCAAGAGGAGGTGTTCATCTGGCACATCAGTTGCTACTACTTGGTCTAGAGATTGATCCGTACTTGTGTTTTGAACTCTCACCACATAGTTGATTTCATCCCCAGCATTGAGAGCATTATCTCCATTGCGATCAATCCAGACTGGGGCTCCAAATTGTTTATCGAGGAGAAATTCTGGATCCGGGAAACTTGGGGGTTCTCCAACTGTGAGACAGACGGGAGCAGTTGGATTATTAGTGGCCGGGACAATCAAGATATTATTTCGAAATCCTGTCACAGAAGCTCGATTACAAACTTCTACTCCATCTGCAACACCAGCGTTGACAGAGACAATCACCCTTTGATTAACTCCTGTCTGAGGAGGCAAGGTCCCGATATTATAAGTAGGACCAGTATTTAGAGTGAGATTTTCATCTGGAAGATCGGTGATGGTGACATTTTCTATACTAGAATCCGTGGCTGTGTTTTGTATGTTGACCACGTAGGCGATTTCGTCCCCAGGGGAGAGGACCTCATTTGAATCTCGATCGACCCAGTATTCAAATCTTTTGGTAATTCCAAATCCAGAATCTGGGGTCCCTGGATTAGTGACCGTATGACAGATTTCATTAGAATTCACGGCGGTGACTCCATCCGCGGTACCGATTCCTGCATTACAAATAGCCGCTCCATCAGGTGTGTTTCCTCGGACTTGAGCGGTGAAGATTCTCGCCAGAGGATCAGCACCAAGCACTCCATAATTTAGAGAGACCGTTTGTCCATTGGCGGTAGCATCTGGACTGTCTTGGTATTCTAGGTTTTGATCGAGTATGTCAGTGACGATAACATTTTCGAGGCCTACATTCCCAGTGTTATTGACGGTGAAGGCATAATCAATACCTGTGAGCGCTTCGACGGATTCTCCTCCAGCTGGGACCGCGGTTTGGACGATGGCCATATTTCTCTGAGCGGGGACGACTTCGAGTTGGAAGTAGATAAGTTTGATGTGGCCATAAGATCCAGACATCCCTCCCAGATTTATCTGAGAAGAAACTCCTGTTTCAACCGCTGGTGTAGGATTGGTTTCTTTGTAGCTGAGATCCCCTGAATGACAAGATCCAGCATCTGGATCTACTCGATCAAAAAGTCTTACCTCCTCTACTCGTTGAAAAGAATAATCTCCTGAAAAAGAAAAATTAACAATATCATTTATCTCTTGTGGAGAAGCATTATCCGCTGTAATTCGAGCCACTAGAGCGGTTGGATCAGACCAATCGATCCGAGCCGTTGTGTTTTGAGCAATATTTCCTCCTCCACAGACTTGTTGAGCATTATTATGTAAGTAGACTTGTACCCAGACTCGATCTCCAAGCTCTAGATTATCGATCCGGTGTTCATATTTTTCATTTTGATCTGCGATAGGGTCTGTGAGTATTTTTCGAGCGGCAGTGAAGTCTCTCTCATCCGCGTATTCTGGTTCTTCCCCGTGTCTTCGTGAAACAGCCACAGAATTATTGGCATCAGTAAATCGATTAAATTCAATTGATCCCTGCGTCCCATACGGATTAGTCTGGAAGGTTATCCCTGCTCGTGAAGGATAAAAATCTCCGGCATCGGCAAGAGATAATCCAGGGAGGAGAACGAGAAAACCAAAGAAGGTGGAAATGAAAGCGGATTTAAAGTTGAACATAATAATTAGTTGTTAGACGGTAGAACTTAGAGCTTAGACTGTCTGTCTATTAGTCTTTCGTTCCTAATTTGAAATTGAACTAGGGGCTTGGAACAGGAATAGATCGATCCATCCAAAAATTATCAGAGTGAGACATGATGCCTCCTTCCTCATCCAAGACTGGATCTACGATAAAACGATGGCTCCATTCGTGATAAAGGAGGTATCCTCCTGCCCCGAGTGCTGTCAAAAATACGACTCCGATCAAGATAATGAATACTTTTTTCATATTTATTTATTAAACTCTCTTTTATTTTACTGGGAGAATAAAAAGAAAAGCAAGAGAATTCTTGCTTTTCTGGAAGGATGCATTTTTTGTTGTTTAGACTGGAGGAGGTGGAGGTGGAGGGTCTTTTTTTGGTGGTGGAGGCGGAGGAGGTGGATCAGAACCATCTTGTCCACTGAGCCAATCTGCGATACTTTTAGCCATTTGATAAGAAAAAATTCCTCGATAATACACATTTGCGGCTACATCTGGGTAGAGTTCACCTATTTCTTTGTAATCATGCGAAAGCTCTTGTAAGAATTTTGGTTTTTTACATTTTCCATTTTTAATTCGTGGCAGTACCACATCCTTGGTCCAATTTTTAAAACCAGCATCGAAATCCTTATATTTTCCGGATTTAATATCTGCAAAATTTGCACGAATAACGGCAGCAACAGCATTCTCTGTTGTCGGGAAATCAGCCAAAATTTCATCTGCACTGTTGTATTGCTCAAAAAGCAGCCTCACCCGGTTCGCATACGCTCCATCTTTAGATTCTAGTCTCTGCACAGATTCATAGTACTGACGATACTCCTGAGTATAAACCTTAAAAATTTTGTGCATCCGATCGAGCTCTCGGACGGTCGATAGATCTCCCTCTTCTTCTACATCAAGAAGAACTTTGAAATCTGCTTTTCCTTGCATGAGGTCTATGTATTTTTGATATTTTTGAAGTTCAGGACTTATGATTTTTCCTTGCGTGTTTCGTTCTAATTTGGTCTTTTCTCCAGATAAATTAACAATATAGAGTTCCCAGTCTTCTGGTCCTTGTCCTGTTTTTTCTACTTCTACGTATCCGAAATCGAGAGGCTCCCAATCTATAATTTCTGTTTCACCTACTTCCAAATCATACAAAAGTTTTTTTCCATTGATATCTCTTTCGTGTTCTTCTCGAAATTCTGCCTTTGCCATTTCAACCATCTGTGCCAGAGCTGCCTCATCTTCCTCAAGTCCCTTCATCTTGGCTTCCATATCTTGTTCTTCTCGGAGGTATTTACGATATTTTTCGTATTCTGGAGCTTCTGTGGGGATCAACTCGGTCACCCATCGGTGACTATCTCCCTCTCTTACCATATACGTTCGATAAATTTTCCATTCACCCCCTTTTTCTTTTTTACCTTCATAAATCGCCTTGAGATCTTCTCGGATACTTCCTTCTGGAACGTCTCGATACCGATGCGTGAAGTGAATTGTGTTGCCTTCCTGGGGATTTTTTATCATTTTCTCTGCTTCGATCCGACTTGTCTCCAGCGGTGGGGTGAGCTCATCAAGCGCTCCGGCAAAAACATCAGCTTTGTCATCCCAGAACCATCTCTCAAAAATATTCCACATCGCGACACGAGTATCCTCCCCCTTTCGAGACGCAATTTCACCACGATCTCCTACCACCATCCCCATCGTTCGCACGACTTCTTGTAGTTGGCCGAGTCTACTCTCACATTGTTCCACATATTTGGCTTGATTTTTATCCGCCTGCTCTGGATCAGCAAATGCAAACTCAAACTCACTCCGGTAGACCATCTGCTCCCGAACCAGTTCTAGATCATGAAAAGACTGTCTCATTACCTCTGTAAAAGGCTGACGTTCTCCATTTTTTACCTTTTCATACACATCATCCAGGGTTGCATCCAACGTGTCCACATCTGGCAGTGTCACGGCCCATTTGACAAAAGGGAGTTTGACCCAGGTCAGCGCTCCATCTGGCGATCCCATAGCGGCGGCCACTCCTACGAATGTCAATTCTTTTAACCAGGTGTCGCCTTTCGCAAACCAATGATCTATCACGTTTTCTCTATCCCCTAATTCTTGCCATTTCTCTGCCCGATCGTAGATCCTCTGAGCTTCCTCTACCGTGAAGCCATATTTTGCCATCTTTCGCATCAAAGGCCCCATCTCTGCAATATCTCCTCCCGTCTCAATAAACTTCGCTAAAAAACCAAGAAATCCAGCTGCTCCCCCTTCAAAAAGATCTCCCTCTGCAATCTCTTTCAAAATCTCAGCGACCCCTTTTTCTCTTTCGAGGTGTGTTTCGATGTATTTATCAACCACTTCTCTTCCGTAAATTTTCTCATATTTTTTTCTAAATTCCTCTCGGTATCGTGCCATCATATCCGGTTGTCCGTAGAGACGGAGGGTTCTCCAGTGGAGATCCATTATACTTTTATCAAGTTTTCCCAAAGGTGTTTTTTCTCCCTCCGCACTTAAAACTTCAGATTTGAGGGCGACTTGTTCTTGTTGGTTTCTGTTTTTGTCATTTACTCCAGGAGTGTCGACATTTATAGGAGTAATTAATCCACTCAATATTTTTAATTCATCTGAGACAGTGCTAGTTGTTTTCTCCTTCTCGATTTTTTGTAATAGACCGAGTGTTTGCGTCCCAAAAATTCCATCTATCTTTATTTCTTTATTTTTAATTTTAATTCCTTTTTCTCTTCCAATAAATTGAAGATACGCTACCATCAGACGAGTTCTATGCCCATAACTTCCAAATCCTGCTTGGATGGATTCTTTGGTCAAAAATTTATCGGAATCTCTGTCAAACTTCTTTAAAGAATCTTCAAAATTTGTTCTGCTAGATTCTAGCGCGCTCCGAAAAGCAGAATTAGGTTGTTTTAATGCGCGAGTTACTTCAGATGGATAATCAGCATTGATGAGGAGTTTTTGGAGATTTTTAAGTCCTAGTTGCAATTCAGGATCAGATTCTATTTTTTTCCCTTTTCTGTACGAGAGTGAATTTTCTTTATTCAAAGCAGTTTCTGCAAAATTAAGTTCAGGAGAAGGTTTAAGAATAAACAAAAACTTTCCTTTCCTCTCAAAATCAGATACCGGACAAGCAAGATTTTTCATTAAATGTTTTAAATTAAAATCTGTCGATTATACCACAAAAAAAAAGACAATGCAAAACTTATTTGACAAACGAACAAAGAATGAGTACAAAAGGACAAACAAAAAAAATGGCACTCAAGGCGGAAAACGATCTCCGCGTTTGAGGGTCTTTTCTTTGTTTTTGTCGAAATTTTTTGGGGAGGCATGAGATGCCCTTTGCCGTAAACCTTTTTGAACTCATTATCCAGACGGTTCTGCAGGTGCTTCCGAACGTTGTGTGAGGAAGCCTTCACCCCCGCCTGCCCCCCCCCGCGTCCCCGGCGTCGCAATGCATGCGCGTCGGGGATCAACTTTTTTATAAAATAAATTTTTATTTCCTTTTTTCATTTTCTCCTTAAAATCCTATCACTTTCATTTTCCGCTTATGACGTGAACAAAAAAACTAAGTTCTAAGTTCTACCAACTAAATTACTTCCTAAACCCCAAAAAATGAAAAAACGTATCGCCATCAATGGTTTCGGCCGAATTGGACGGGCCGCTGCCCGGATTATTTTACAAGATCATCCCGAGCTCGAACTGGTCGCCATCAATGATCCCTCTCTTCCAGAGGTGACCGCCCACCTTTTTCAGTTTGATACCAACTATGGACGATATCCAGGAACTGTGACAACGGAGTCAGATGGTACAGTTCTCAATGTGAACGGAACAAAGATAAAAAATTTCTCCACTCGAGAGATTAGTGAGCTTCCGTGGGGAGATCTAGATATTGATGTCGTGCTCGAGTGTACAGGCGTTTTTCGGACGCTCGAAAAAGCCCAACCACACATTGATCAGGGCGCCAAAAAAGTGCTCCTCTCGGCTCCGGCTAAATCAGAAGGATTTACGACCGTAGTGCTCGGGGTAAACGATGAGATTTTGACCGGGAAAGAGCGATTTGTCTCAAATGCGTCTTGTACGACCAACTGTTTATCACCAGTAGCAAAAGTCCTCCATGAAAACTTTGAAATCAAATCAGGACTGATTACCACCGTCCATTCATACACCAGCAGCCAAAATATCCTCGATATGGGTCACAAAGACCTCCGTCGAGCTCGAGCCGCGGCAGAAAATATGATTCCTACCTCTACTGGAGCAGCCAAGGCGGTTGGCCTCGTCCTCCCAGAACTCAATGGGAAACTGAACGGATTAGCGGTTAGAGTTCCTATGCCGACGGTTTCCCTCGTCGATCTGACCGTAAAAATTGGAAAAAAGGCCTCTGCAGAAGAAATAAATGCCGCGCTCAAAGCCGCTTCTGACAAAATTCCAGAAATCTTGGGATTTGAGACTCGGCCACTTGTTTCATCGGACTACCGGTGTGACAGTCGAAGCTCCATCGTTGATGCGGATCAGACGATGGTGATAGATGACTTGGTTAAGGTGCTTACCTGGTATGACAATGAGTGGGGATATAGTTGTCGATTGGTGGATATTGCGGCAAGAATGTAGTTTATACAACAAGCAACAATCAGTGAACAACAAACAACTAAGGAATTTATAAAATGAGTGAAAAAAATATTTTACGAGAAAAATCTTTTAATTTTTCTGCAAAAATGTCGATTGCTTACAAAGAAGCCAGAGAAACAAAATATTGGCTCAGACTTTTGTATACGACTGATTATATTGATAAGAAATTGTTTGAATCTCTCATGGTTGATTGTGAAGAGATTTCAAAAATATTATTTGCTACATTGAAAACTACTCGAATAAAAAAATAAATTCCATTACTGTTTGTTGATTGTTGTTAGTTGCTTGTTTCAAAAAATGTTTCCTTCCAAATACATCGAACGTATTCAAAGCATGCTTCCTCAGAAGGAATTAGATATTTTTTTTGGAAAAGTTACAAAGCCACTTCCTAAGACAATTAGATTGAGCAATAAATTTGATCAAATTCCGGAGTTCTGGCATCTGAAGCCAGTCGCCCAGATCCCAAACACCTACTTCATCACTCGCGATGATCAGGAGACAGTTCCCCTCGGAAAAACACTCGAACACTTCACCGGGAAAATGTATGTCGCGAGTCTCAGCTCGCTCCTGCCTCCTCTGGTACTCAATCCTCAGCCGGGGGATCGAGTCTTTGATATCTGTGCGGCTCCGGGATCGAAGACAACTTTTCTCGCAGAGCTAATGGATAATCAGGGGACGCTGATTGCCAACGAACCGAGTAGTACCCGGTCGAAAAAATTGGTTTCTAATCTGGAACGAATGGGAGTGTTAAATGCGGTGGTCCTCCAATCTGACGGCACCAAATTGAGCAACTTTTTTGAACAACAATTTGATAAAATTTTATTAGATGCGCCCTGCAGTAGTGAGGGATTTGCACGCAAAGATTCCAAATTTTTCGATAAAATGTGGTCAGAAAAGAAGATTTTTGAAGCGGCAAAATTACAAAAAAAGCTCATCAGTGCCGCTTTTGAGATTCTCGCTCCGGGAGGAGCAATGGTCTACTCCACCTGTACTTCGGCTCCAGAAGAAAATGAATTTGTCATCCAATTTTTGCTTGAGAAGTACGGAGAGGCAGTGGAGATTTTGCCCATCAACTTTCGCTCTCTTTGTAAAAGGGAGCTGGCTCGACGTCAGGAGAGACTGAGGGATTTTGAGCACGAACAAAAGGGGGATATTCCTACCAGAAACGGATTAACCGAATTTAACGACCAAAAAATTCACCCAAAAATTACGAAAAATGTGATCCGTATTTGGCCGCATCTGGAGACGGATGGATGGAGCTCAGAGTCTTTTTTTATTGCCAAGATCCAGAAGAAAACTCCTTTACGCTCCCTTTCGCAAAGGGAGCTGTCCCGACCTCAGTCGGGACTGAGGGATTTTCGGCATAAACAAACCAGTATCTCCATACTTCCCAAAAACCGAACGGCCGAAATCGTTACCTATCTCCACAAAAAATTTGGCATCGAAAAATCACATCTCAATCCTTTTTCTTACTATGAAAAAAATGGAGACATCTGGATGATTGCCAAAGACGCAGCTGGGTTTCTTACTCGAAATCAGTTTCGTCGGGCGGGGATGAAGATTTTGGACCGAGATCGAAATATTACTTCGACTTTTGCGATTCATTTTGGGGTTTTTGCGACAAAAAACGTGATAAAACTTTCAATCGATCAAAAAGATAAATGGTTAGAAGGATTAGATTTAAATTTTGAAGCAAGGTTGGATTATCCAGATGGGACCGAGGTTTTGGTTCGATTTGATGATTTTTGTTTGGGGCATGGGAAGGTGATGAAAGAAGGGAAGAAGCTCAAAAATAAACTGGATCGAGATTTGGTTTTCTAAATTTATTTGACAACTTTATTAGCACTCATATAATTCGACTGCTAAAATTGATTTGTAATTTGGAATGAAAAGCAATTAGCTGTTAGAGATTAGCCAGACAGGCTTTGAAATGGATAAATGAAAAAGCTAACTACTAAAAGCTAAGTGCTAATTGCTCTCTTATTTATTTTTTAACTACTAAAAATGACCAAAATTATCGGAATTGATCTCGGGACGACCAACTCTTGTGTCTCTGTGATGGAGGGAGGAAAAGCTACTATCGTCCCAAATGCAGAAGGAAACCGAACCACGCCATCAGTCGTCGCCAAAAAAGATGACCAGATGCTCGTTGGAGTACCGGCCAAAAGGCAAGCCGTTGCCAATCCCAAAAATACCATCTTCTCGGCCAAACGATTTATTGGACGAAACTTCGATGAAGTGAAAGAAGAAATGGAAGAGATGCCATTTGAATTTGAAAAATTAAAGAATGGGGGAGTCGGGATCATCTTTGACGGCAAAGCGGTCCGTCCAGCAGAGATTGCTGCCAAACTTCTCGCCAAGCTCAAGTCAGACGCTGAGACGTTTCTCGGAGGGGAAGTCAAAAAAGCCGTGATCACAGTGCCGGCCTACTTCAACGACGAACAAAGAAAAGCCACCAAGGATGCCGGGAAAATCGCCGGTCTCGAAGTCGAACGAATCATCAATGAACCGACAGCGGCCGCTCTGGCCTACGGAATCGACAAAAAAGGCAAAGAAGAAAAAATAGCCGTGTACGATCTGGGGGGAGGGACCTTTGATATTTCAATCCTTGAGATCGCAGAAGGCACCTTCGAAGTGCTTTCTACCAATGGAGACACACATTTGGGAGGAGATAATTTCGATTCTGCGATTATCCAGTACCTGCTCGATCAATTTAAAAAAGACAATGGCGTCGATTTGTCGAAAGATCCAATTGCGATGCAGCGGGTCAAAGAAGAAGCTGAAAAAGCAAAGAAAGAACTCTCATCAGCCTCAGAAACCGAAATTAATCTCATGTACATCACCGTGGGAGAATCAGGGCCACTCCATTTGAATCAAAAAATCACAAAGGCCAAGTTCGAACAACTGGTCGAAGACCTCATCAAACGATCCATCGAACCATGTAAAAAAGCCCTTGAAGATGCAAAACTCAAAACCTCAGACATCGATGAAGTGATCCTGGTCGGGGGAATGACTCGAATGCCAGCCGTGAAGAAGGCAGTCGAAGATTTCTTTGGCAAAAAACCAAATGAATCTCAAAATCCGGATGAAGTTGTAGCCCTTGGGGCGGCGATCCAGGGAGGAGTTTTGCAAGGGGACGTTCAAGATGTCCTTTTGCTGGACGTGACTCCTTTGACCCTCGGGATTGAAACCGCCGGAGGAGTGCGAACCCCAATGATCGAAAGAAATACCACCATTCCGACGTCGAAGTCTCAAGTCTTCTCTACTTATGCCGACAGCCAGCCTTCGGTAGAAATCCACGTCCTTCAGGGAGAACGAGAGATGGCGGCCGACAATAAATCCCTCGGGAAATTTATCCTCGACGGGATTCCGCCAGCGCCACGAGGAGTGCCACAGATCGAGGTGACCTTCGACATTGATGCAAATGGTATTTTGTCAGTAAAAGCCAAAGACAACTCGACCAACAAAGAACAATCAATCCGGATCGAAGGATCCAGTGGCATGTCCGACGAAGAGATTGAAAAGATGCAAAAAGAAGCCGAAGAACACGCCGAAGAAGATAAAAAACGAAAAGAATCCGTAGAATCCCGAAATCACCTCGATTCCACTATTTACCAAGCAGAAAAAACGGTCAAAGAAGCCAAAGATCTCAAAAAAGAAGAACTCAAAGACACGATTGAAGCGGTCGAAAAAGCGATTCCAAATGCAAAGAAAACTCTCGAAGACGGTAAAGCCGAAGCCGACGCACTCAAAAAAGCGGGAGAAGAAATCACTGAAAAACTCATGGCGCTCGGACAAAAAATGCACGAAGCTGGACATGATCCGACTGCGGCAGAAGGAGAGAAAAAAGCCGAAGAATCTGGAGAAGAAGAGATCAAAGAAGCGGAGTTTGAGGAGAAGAAGGGGGGAGAGAAGGACGACAAGAAAAAATAAATCTTCAATTATCAATCTTCAATCGTTAATTATGGATTTTTAGATCAGAATGAAGACGGAGTTCCATAACTTTTCCGAGAACGAACGAGAAATTAAGAAGGCGTGCCGAGGAGGCGCGTCTTTTTTTGTTCGCAAAATTCTATTTTTTTATTAGGATGGAGTCCTGGATGATCGACTCATTTGAATCTCGGATCCGCATCCTCAAATGGATTTTTTTAGCCCTTTTTATTGTCTTTGGGTTGCGGCTTTTTGATCTGCAGGTGATCCAGCACAAGGAGTACTATGCGGAGGCAAAAGCTCAGCATGAGAAGAAATCTGTTCTCCCGGCGCGTCGAGGGAAGATCCTAGTTCGAAAAAATCAACTGACTGAAGAGGTAACACCAGTGGCGACCAATAATACGCTCAAGATGCTTTTTGTAGACCCATTGGTTTTGTCCTACCCCGAATACAATCCCAATCTACCGCTCTCTGAACAAGAAAAAAACGACCCTCGAGTCGCGGCGGAGATTTTGGCACCGATCCTGATCAATGCGCACTGTGAAAAAGTAGAAGGATGTGAGATAAAGACTAATGCTGCCGAGTGGAATGATACCGAAAAAACGGCGATCCGGAGCTACACAGAAGAATTGGAGAAAAAAATAACGGAGATCGAACGCCGAAGAGTCCTTTTGGTTAACGATGTCTCAGAAGAACGAGCCCAAAAAATCAATAATCTCCATCTCCCGGGGATTTGGACCGAAGAAGGCTCTGTGCTTGCTGATCCGACTCGGGTGATCGATATCGAGGGGACGGCGGAGCAGCTTGCTCCATTGCTGAATATCGAAGAACGACTGATCCGTAAATGGATCAATCGTCGACCGAAGCGATATGTAGAAATCACTCGAAAAATCGTCCCCGAGGTTTCCCAAAAAATTATGGCACTCAAAGAAGATCCGAATTATCGGAAGATTCTAAGAGGGGTTGGTCTCAAAGATGAATACTGGCGATATTATCCAGAAAAAAATCTCGCCGCACAGGTGATGGGATTTGTGGATTCGGCGGGAGTGGGACAGTATGGGATTGAAGGACAATACGACCATCTCTTGAAGGGGAGAGAGGGATATATCTTTGGAGCGACCAATACCCGAGGGCAGCGAATCCTGAGTAAAAGTCTGGGAATTTCACATGCGCAGGATGGAGCAGACGTTGTTTTGACGATTGATCGTGTGATCCAGGATGCTGTCGAAAAAATCCTTGAAGAAGATCTGATCAAATACGATGCGGATTTCGGGCAGATTGTTGTTCTCGAACCACAAACTGGAAAAGTACTCGCCATGGTGCATTATCCGACCTTTGATCCAAACGAATTTGGAAAAGCTTTCCTTCGCTATGAGATCACCCCAGAGCAGGCCGAGATTGATCGGGAAGATGAGGATTTTAACCAGCGAATCCCGACGATTATCGAAGAAGGACGATACTACCGATATTTCAATACCTGGGGACCCGCCGTTTTTCGAAACAAAATCATTGCCGATACGTATGAGCCTGGATCGGTGATGAAGGCGGTTACGATGGCGTCGGCCTTGAATTCAGACGAGGTCACGCCACAGACGACGTATGACGATGATGGGCCTGTAGAGGTGGATGAGTTTAAAATTAGAAATGCAGACAATATCTATGCGGGGCCTACTACGATGGTCGAAGTGCTCAATCGATCGCTCAATACGGGGATTGCTTTTATCACAAAAAAAGTAGGACGGCAGGTGCTTTATGATTATTTCAAGGGATTTGGATTTGGACAATATACGGATATCGAGCTCGAGGGAGAAGAAGATGGAAAAATAAAACCCTGGCGTGAGTGGGCTGAATCAGAGTTGATTACTTATGGATTTGGCCAAGGACTGACCGCGACACCACTTCAGATGGCGGTTGCTTTTTCTGCCTTAGCCAATGGGGGATATTTAACAAAACCACTTTTGATCGAAGAAATCCGATATCCAGATGGCACGGTTGAAAAATTTGTTCCCGAGAGAATTCGTCGGGTGATTTCTGACAAGACCTACCAGACCATCAAGTCCATGCTGCTCAATGCGGTCGATAATGGAGTAGCTCGTGGAGCGAGAGTGTGGGGATATTCGGTAATGGGGAAGACGGGGACCTCTCAGACATATCACAGAGGAAAAGCGCTCGAAGGAGCCGGGACGACGATCACCAGTTTCGCTGGGTTTGGGCCGATTCGTGAGCCGAAGTTTGTTGTCCTCGTCAAATACGATCATCCGAAGTTTTCTCAATGGGGATCAGAGACCGCGGCGATTACCTTCCGTCGAGTGGCGAAGTTTTTGTTCTCGTACATGGGGGTGCCGCCAGATCGGTAGTTATCAGTTTAGAAAGAGGATCAATCTTCAATCATCAATTATTAATCTTCAATAAAGGTATTTTTCTTCGAAAAATTCTTGATTCTTAATTTTGAATCCATAAATTGAAGATTGTTAATTCTTAATTGATAATTAAATAAAGATGATTGTCGAAAACCCGCTCGAACTCATGATGGATGCCTATCACGGTGGTTATGCCATTGGGGCCTTCAACGTAAATAATATGGAGATCTCTCAGGCGATCGTGGCAGCTCATGCGGCCAAAAATGCCCCTCTAATCCTCCAGCTCTCCTCCGGAGCGAGAAAATATGCCAACACAGCTATGCTGATGGATATCATCAGAAGTCTCGCCAAGCAATATCCACAGGTGCCGATTATTGTGCATCAGGATCACGGAGCGGACTTCGAAACTTGTAAGAGTGCCATTGAGGCGGGATTTAACTCGGTCATGATCGATGCATCACATGAAGACTTAGAAACCAACATCGCAATGACCAAAGAGGTGGTCGAGTATGCGCATAGCAAAAATGTAATCGTAGAGGCCGAGCTCGGACGACTGGGCGGAATCGAAGAACACGTCTCGGTTGATGAAAAAGACGCGCGTCTCACGGATCCCGATGAAGCGGTGGAGTTTGTCAAAGCCTCCGGTTGTGACACACTGGCGTGTGCGATTGGGACGTCTCATGGAGCCTACAAATTCTCTGGTGACGGGAAGGTCGACATCGATCGGGTAAAAAAATTAACCGAGGTGCTCCCAGATTTGCCATTGGTAATGCACGGAAGCTCTTCAGTGCCTCAAGAATATGTAGAAATCGTAAATCAGTATGGAGGGGATTTGGCTGGGGCGCGAGGAGTCGATGAAGCGACGATCACCGAAGCTGCCAAGTACGGAGTCTCAAAAGTTAACATTGACACGGATCTCCGACTGGTAATGACCGCGATGATTCGAAAGGTTTTCTCCGAATCGCCAAAAGAGTTTGATCCGCGAAAGTATCTGGGACCGGCTCGAGAAGAAATTCAGAAGATGGTGGAGCATAAGATTGATGTGTTGGGATCAGCTGGGAAGATTAGAAACAGTTAACAACAAAAAACAGTTGTAGTTAGCGAGTTGAAGTTTTATTTTGGAAGAGGTAATAAAAATATCGTCATCCCGAATCGATGCCATGAGACAAGGATCATACTGTAAATGAGGGATCATCAATTTAAATCTGAGTAAAGAGGTTGAAGACAAACTATTAAAGATTTTTCGATTAGATCTTTCTTTTGTTTTTGTGCTCAAAATAATAACGATGATCCCTCATTTGATCAATGTGCGTTTCAAGGTGTTCCGTCATTCGGGATGACGATAATGATTTTATTCGAGTGCGAGTAATTACTTTTTGGGTCGGGGAGTTTTGGAGGTGGATTGGTTTGGGGGAGTAGTATTGGGGGTGGAACTTCCGGGGGATGAGCATTCCCAAGCCGGAGCTTGGGAACGAGGACCGAGAGGAAGTTGATTTTGTATGACAAACATAATTTTCTGTCTTTCAGATATAATTTTGCGCCCTAATAACAAACTAAGTTTGTTCGGAAAACATGTCTTTTCGATTTTCAAACATTATTTGCTGTTCTCATTGCGAGAGATATTTGTTTTTTATCGAAGGGTGTTTGTAAAAAAACGAAGCTAGTTCGTAAAAAACCGAACTTTTTTCCGATTGCTTAGATAAGCCAAGAAAACACTCTTTTGGGATCAAGGCTTTATAAAAGTAGTTCGGTTTTTGTAAAAAAGTTACAAATTTAATCTTCCTTTAATCTTTTTTGCGAATAATTAAGTCTATATTTTTTAACCTAAACAAAATGAAAAACCCAATCAGCCAAAAATGGCGACACATTTCAGCGGCAATTAATGAAATCGTTGCACTGAAAACTAAGTATCCGGAGATTACAAAGCGCATTGCTGGGATTGCGAGTGTGACGGAATGTCGATCACTGGATCGTTCTTATGCGAAGGCGAAAGAAATGGAGGAGAAAATGCTCGAGAAGATTGATAAAAACTGGGTTCGGTTTGCGCAAAAAAATGAGGACAAGGCCGAGAAGGTTTTGCGATCGGTTCGGATCTTGAAGACTCGAGTGCGGGAAGAAAATCCAAATGTGTATCGGGATGTTTTTGGGAATTAGATGAACTGAAGTTCCAAGCTGGAGCTCAGGGGAGAGAGGATTAAAGAAGTTTAATAAATCCTTTTTTCTTTATTTAGTTCTCCTACAAAATTTTTGTGCATGATTTCTTGTGTTTTTTCATACGGATAATTGGCTAGTGCCCACATGAACTTTGTAGAAGTACATTCTACGCTCATATCATAAGCCTGAATTATACCTGATTCTAGAGCCTTTGCTCCCACATCATATCCTCCTAAGTCAGTAGAGCCTTCCATACATTGAGTATCAAGAACAACCGGGATTTTTAATTCATTAGCCCTCTTTAATACTTTTAAATAATCATAGGCAATATTTCCCGGACCATACCCCCTCAAAAAAAGTCCGTGTATCCCACTTTCAACTACTTTCAAAAGCATTGGAACGGGGGTCCCTGGGATAAGAGTCACTACAGCAATGTGAGGATCAAAATCTGGTTTTAAAATTAATTTACTATTGTTATTTCTAGTTTTTGCTTCTTTGCTTAGACGAATATCGATTCTGATTTCTCCGAGTAGATCCCAGTTAATTGTTTCAAAAGCATCTAATTTTGATTCGGAGACTTTGGAGGCTCTGGCCCCCAAAATTATTTCTTCATCAAAAACAATCATTATGCCTGAAATATCCATTGTTGCTAGTCGAACTGCATTTGTGAAGTTTCGGCGAGCATCTGTCCCAAGTTCACAACCAGGGATTTGAGCTCCGGTAAGGATTACAGGCTTTCCCAAATTTTGAAGAGCAAAAGAGAGCGCACTGGAGGTATATCCCATCGTATCGGTTCCGTGCGTAATAACAAATCCATCGTAATCATCATATTTTTCATAAATTTTAGTAGCTATTTCTTTCCAGTGTCCCGGGGTCATATTGCTGCTATCGATATTATCAATATAAGCTACCTCCAAGTCAGTGGTTTTGTTTAACTGCGGTTCCATATTCATTAGAATATCGATGGCCTCGTCTTTTGGAGGAACATCGAGTGCTCCGTTGGCTTGTTCTTTCATAACAATGGTTCCTCCACAAAACAGAATTAATACTTTGGACTTTTTCATATTTAAAAGGTTAAAAAATAGCCTCAATTATTTTTAGCATAATCTTCAAACTCAGAGATATCTATGTTTATTAAATTAAATTCTCCGCCTAAAATAGAATCAAAATCCTGAGTGAGGTTATACATGCCATACAAAATATAGGTGGCGATAAGGATAGATATTATTCCTGTCATTCCAGGGATAAAAAGAGTTATCAGGAGAAGATATAGAAGTGTCGCTTGATGAAGTAATGTATCATATGCTTTTGGAGTCAAACGTACTTTTTTGCTCAGACAAAAAGCCGCATCACGACAAATATCACTTTGCATTACAGCTAATTCTGCAGGGGTGGGTTCAATTTCCGAGATAATTTTATAAAGTTTTTCATTTGCTTTATAGATATCTTGGTTCCGGCTTTTGGGATCTTCTAGGAGTCGAAGAAAAGTCTTTGCCCAATTTTTGCAAAAGGTTTCCGCTTCTTTTTTTTGTAAAATAAATGAAAGAGAATGCAGATTACTTGAAAGTCTCACCACAGCTTCTTCCACCTGGATAAATTTATCATAGCTTACTCCAATTTTTTGGGACAAAATAATCCCCAGGGCAAAACCGATAATTGCAAAAAGCTCTCCTAAATTTTTATCCTGAAACCAAAGATCATAAGTTTCCAAGCCCCAGATAACGATTTTTATGACAACGAACAAAGTGATAATAGGGGTAATAGCCTGTAAGATAGTTTTTTGAAACCGCAATACTCGTTTTAAAATTTTCGCGTAACGAAAGAGCTTTAAAAGCCGAAGCATTCGGAAAAATCTTAATAATCTGATCGCTCGGAGAGGGGTTGTTTGAAAAAACGCCTCGAGAACAAATTCTAAATAATTAGGAAACACCGCCAAGAAATCAATAAAATTGAGAGGTTTCTGAGCCCAAATTAGTTTTTGAGAAGCTGTAGAAATACGTAATAGATATTCGACAGTAAAAACCCCAAGGATAACGTAGTTTATCAATTCAAATAGTTCTTTTTTTTCTTGAAAAATATGTGGATAAAGTAATTCTAATATTACTAAGCCCACCGACACAATAATCAAAATAAAAATAATCCCTTGAACCATCCACGCCCAAAAGCCTTTTGGATTTTCGAAGAAATTATGAATCTTATCTCTCATGGTTTTAGTTTAGAAAAATCTATTAAATTGTCTAACTTTATGTCCTATCTAAGTGGTGTGCAGCTTTCTTTTTTTTTCTTTTTTTCTTTTTTTTTTCAGAAGAATGGAAGCCATTCCCTTCCACAGTATCTACACATATTTTTAGTAACTCATCTTTTATCGAAGGATCGTAGTGCCATAATCTTTTTAATTCTTGATCTCCAAGTATTTCACATAAAACAGAAATAGCATTTTCAGATTGATCTAGTGTGTATTGGTCAGGCGTGGATAAAATACGAACTAATTTATCCGCATGTCCATGTAATCTATCTCCTCTTAACCGACTAAGAAGATCTAATGTTTTTGAATTTAATTCTCTTGTCTGAAGTAAATCGTCTAAGCGCTTATCTTGAGACATTTGAGATGCTCCTAAGTATGAGAACATCCCTTTTGCAAGCTGGTATGCTCCGTAGATAACGGTAGCAGAAAGTTGAAATTTATTTGTACAAAAATTTCTCCAACCGGTAATTACTTCTTTTGCTATTTGTCCAACAATTCCCGTATGTTCTGCCACTTGATTTCCAAACTCAACAATTGAATCTCGTGGGACAAAGCCTGAATCTATAGTTTTTTCTAAGGAAATGGTTCCTGTATTCATGAAGTATTCCAATATTTTTGTTGAGTCTCCCTGTGTTAAAACTTCTGATAAATTTGGGTCAACTAATGCTGTGCGAATTGATTCTGATTCTACGTGCAAAGCTCCTGCAGCAGCTAAGGCCACAAAAAGACTAAGTCCACGAGGGGCAATTTGGGTAAGAGTACTTAAGAGAGGCCCTTCTTTTGTCCGATCAAATCCGTGCGCAGCTAATAGTACTGCCAAAAGAACAAAAGCGAAAATAATTCCACTGACCGAATCTAGATTTGGGAGTGTTCCTGATAATGTGTCCAAAAGAACAATTAAAATAGGAGCCACAGATGCTTTTAGATAAACTTCCATATCATTCGAACTCCCATCCAAGGGTTTATCCGTAAAAATCTTAGTTGCAAGGTTTGCTAGATGTCCTTGTTGATCTTGGGGGTCCTTTTTTGTCGGATCATGCACTAAATCATCCAGAACCATACAGGCTTTAGCTCGATAGGTGATCTGATTAAATTGAACTCTTTCATCCCCTTCTTCTAGATTTTCTTCAAAAGATTCTACTAATTCATCTAAAAATTCTCGAATTTTGTGCGGAGAACTCAATAAATCAGAAAGATTTATTTCTTTATTTTCAATTTCTTTTTTCTCTATTGCGTGTCTTACTCTAGAAACAGTACCTGTAGAGATTTCTAATAAATCAGTAAATCCATCCCGATCTTCTAAGATCAAGTTTAAAAAGTTAGATAATAGTATTGTTTGGGGGGTTTCCATTGAAGCAATGACGAATTTAGCCTTAATGTAAAATAATTATTTTTTTTATTTTGTCAATAAAAACTTGCATTTTTTTGTGATTTTTGTTATCAAGCTATTGTTTTACAGAAATCCATGACTGATTTTGAAAAAAAGAGCACGATTTTACTCGAGGAGGAGGTCGATCACAGTCGTCGGAAGCTCTTGGGGATTCGGACAGAAGAAAGTTTAGGCCAATTAGTGCTGATCGATCAAACATCTGCTCAAAGTTTAATTCTTCAGGGACAAGAGCCAGAATTAAATCTTTTTAGTGATCTCACAGATGAAGAGGTTGAAGAAGTGATCGAGCGAGTTCGATCTGGAGAAACAATCGAAGAGGCAATGGAAAATATAAAAGGGAAAGTTTTTGAGGCGTTGAGAAACATGACAGCTTCTCGGAGAGGATTTTTGCGGGGGATGGGAAATGTGGGAATGCAACTTTTTGGTCCCAAATTACCAATGCCGGATGTGACCAAGGTTTTTATGCCAGAAAAGAGGTTTTTGCATCCTCATATGAGCTATGTCCCAGAGATGTTTAAACCTTTTGCTGAGCTTTTATTTGGAGAGTTCCCAGATTCTCAATTGACTGCAGCAGGACCATTGAGGGGCAAAAATGCGGTGGCAAATAGAAATGGTGTAATAAAAAGAGATAAAACAGATATTTCTGCTTATCCCCCTGAGATGAGGGCTGATGTAGAAGGGGGGCCAATAGATTTTGCTGCTGAGTTAGGATTACCGTTTGATATTAACTTTAAAAATTCTCGTTTAGAGTTTTTTCCTTGTAGTGGAGATTCTTTTGCAGTTTTAAATAAGCTTCGTTCCGTTAATTTGAGTGTAGTTTTATCAGAAAGAGCAAAAGATACTATCAAGGTAGAGTTTGGTCTTTATATTCAAGGAGGAAAAGAAGATGATCCATACGATACTGCTCAAAGAATATTTTGTATCGAAAAGAAAAAGGGATCTAGTTTTTTTGAATTACAAAAAAATCCATCGAAAGTTTCTGTTTATGGATTTAATCCTCAAAAAATACAAATTCCATCCAATCTATCACTTTATGACTTTTTTGATCATTTTCTCAAATATTTAAACAACCCTCAAACCATAGAAATGATGGTGAAAGAGATGTTCTTAAAAACACCTGCTCGAGAAGGGGGAAATCTTTTTGATTTATTTTTTCAAGGGATGAAAGATATTTTGGGAGAAAAAAGGCCCCAAAGCCCCGTCCCAGAAATCCCATTTTTATCTGATTTTTCATTTGATAATCCAAAAGGATTTACAACAGCGATGAAGAACGCACGATTAGCGCAGGAAGTTTCACAAAATTTAAATCCCATTAATTTTCATGATTTATTAGTAGTCCATCCTGATCCGGCTTTTCAGATTTTTGAATCGTATCAAAAGGAGGACCCCGACCGGAGATTGGTCGCGGATGATCAATGGCCCAAAAATTTAGAATATCCATTGGATAATTCTAAAGTGCCGATATTTCCGACTCGAGAAACACCGATTGGTGAATTTATAGAAATAAAAACGGCTCCAGAATTTAGAAGAGCCGCGGAAATTCTTTATGAATTCGGCTACCGCAATGCCTTTAAAAATCTTTTTCCAGATCCACCAACTTTTGCTCGTTTTTTATCAGATGAACCAGAAAGACAGAGAGTCAAAGATGCGGTTGAAGAAATAAAAGCTGATGCAAAAGCAAGAGGAGAAAAAATTGATTTGGGACCATTGTAAAATTAATTTTTCCAAAAAATTCACTTCCCCAAAATCAAAAATTTGCTACCATTACACCAGAAATGAAACCAAAATATATCTTTGTCACCGGGGGGGTTTGTTCGAGCTTGGGAAAAGGAATTGTGGCAGCGAGTACCGCAACTATTTTGAAATCAGCGGGTATCAAAGTGGCGGTCATGAAACTCGATCCGTACCTCAATGTAGATCCGGGGACGATGTCTCCTTTTCAGCACGGAGAGGTTTTTGTTCTGGATGACGGGGCGGAGACGGATCTGGATCTCGGACACTACGAGCGATTTATCGATACCCCATTGTCGGCCGTTTGTTCTGTTACCACGGGGAAGGTCTACTCAGAAGTTCTCGAAGAAGAACGACGAGGGGATTATCTCGGGGGGACGATCCAGGTGATCCCACACATCACCAGCAAAATCCTCGAAAAAGTAGAACTCGCGGCCGAAAAGATGGGCATAGAAGTGATGGTGGTCGAGATAGGAGGGACCGTGGGAGATATCGAGGGAGAGCCATTTCTCGAAGTGCTCCGACAGATGAAAAACAAATATGGAAATGACGTGATTTCTTTGCATCTAACTTTATTGCCTTATTTGGCCGCGTCCAAAGAACTCAAAACCAAACCAACCCAACTCTCCGTCCGAGAAATGCGAAGACTGGGGATTCATCCGGATGTGATTTTTTGTCGAGCGGACGTGAAGATCCCGAAGAACTTACTCGAAAAAGTATCCTACTTCTGTGATGTGCCAAAAGAAGCGGTAATCCCCGCTGAGACGGTTAAGTCTATCTATGAAGTGCCGCTTCGGTTTCAAAAAAGTGGATTGGGGAAGCTTTTGTCTGAAAAATTAGAACTTGGTGAGATGAACTTCGATATGGCTGATTGGACGGCCGTGGTGGAGAAAATTAAAAAAACAAAAGAGGAATTGGCTATCGGACTAGCCGGGAAATACAATGATCTGGATGATGCGTACCTTTCCGTGATTGAGTCCGTCAAATTGGCCGGGTTCGAACACGATAAAAAAGTAAAAATCGAATGGATCGATACGGAAAAAATTGAAGAAAACGATCCCGAAGAGATGGAAAAGTTGGAATCGGTGGCTGGAGTGATTGTGCCGGGAGGATTTGGAAATCGAGGGATCGAAGGAAAGGTAAAAGTAGCGCAATACTGCCGAGAAAATAACAAACCATACCTGGGCCTCTGTCTCGGATCACAGATCATGGCGATGGAATTTGCTCGAAATGTTCTCAAGATTTCGGATGCGACGAGTGAAGAGTTTGATGAAGACGAGCAATCAAAAAATCACGTGATCCACTTCATGGCGGAACAACGGAAGATTCTGAAAAAAGGAGGAACGATGCGACTCGGAGCTTATCCGTGTGTGATCAAACCGGGGACGCTGGCCGAAAGGATTTATGGGCAAAAAGAAATCTCAGAACGACATCGACATCGATATGAATTTAATAATGATTATCGAGACAAATTTGAGGCGGCAGGATTCAAAATATCGGGGACATCACCTGATGGAAGTCTCGTTGAAATCGTTGAAATCCCAGATCACAAATTTATGATCGGATCTCAGTTTCATCCAGAATTTCTCAGTCGACCGGGACGACCGCATCCGTTGTTTCAGAGCTTTGTGGGAGCAATCGTAAATTAAAGGTTGTTTTTTAGTATCAAGTATAAAGTAGCAAGTATCAAGGAGAAAACTCAAAACTTAAAACTGCTTGATACTTAATACCTGATACTTGATACTTGCTTACCCCAACTCTGATTTCAATCGCTCATACACTCGCACTAGCCCAATCGCCAGAATCTCTCGAGTCTCAGAATCCACCTGATCGATAAATTCAAGTTCGAGAGCTTTTTTGGCTTCTGAGGGAGAAATCTGAAACACATAGCCGTGTTCCGCTTCTTTTTCACCGTTTTCAAACGCTTCTAATTTTTCTTCAAACCATTCTCGGGTGATGGCGTTTCCAGGACAGCTTTTGTTTGAGTAGTCTCGGTGAAATTTGATGTCTTCTAGATCGATATCGAGACATTGTCGAAGTTCGGAGATACAGCTAAGCGCGTTGTGGAGGACGTCCCCTTCCCATACTTTCTCATCATAATTACCTACGACTTCGATTCCGATGGAGTATCCGGTGAGTTTACCTCCTCGGATTTTGTAGCCGCCATAGGTTTTTCCATTTATTTCCCAGTCGGCGTTCCCAGCTCCGGCGTGGATCCCGACCTGATCCATATCGGTAAAAAGCCAGATCCCTTCTGGAGCCACAAAAATATGAGGACCGGCGCTCCAGCCCAGCCCTTCATAGTATTTTTTGAGGTATTCGAGAGATTTTTTTTCAGCCCAGGATTCTACGGTTGGTCGCCAGGTATGATGAATTACCAATTTATTTGGTAAAACTTTACCAAAGTCTTTGTCTTTTAAATATTTGGAGAATTTTTCTGGAGACAGAAGTTTCTTAAGAATTTGCATTTCTTTTTTTCACTTTTTCTACCACTTTTCCTCCGACAGAGTAGATACCAGTAGCGGTGGTCCCAAAGATCACTCCTCGAACCAAAGCTCGGAAGTAGTGTCCTCCTCCGTAGAGGACTTCAGAAGTCATAGCAAGTCCTACTCCGGTCAGTACAGCAAATACAGGACAGAGTTTGGCTGGGAGTCCGAGGTTTTTGACTACTTCGGTAATCCCGATTACGGCACCAGCGAGTTCAACATCGTTCATTTTTTTAACGTTAAAAAATTATAAATCTGGTTATTATACCTTATTTTTGAGGGAAATTCAAATTTTTTGTGTGCAAATAAAAAAATACGTCATCCCGAATCGATGCTGTCAGATAAATGACAAACAATAAATGAGGGATCATCAAATTAATTTCATGTAGGAAGGTTTTAGATTCTTCAATATCTTTTGTACTCAAAATAATAATGAAGATTCCTCATGTGATGTTTATTTGCTTCGGGAAGGTCCGTCATTCCCTCCTTCATAATTAAAAAATTATTTCAAGCATTTCGGAGGACAGGCGGAATGACAATAGGATTGATGAAATTCAAACTTTATTTTGACTTTTTTATTTGATCTAACTAAAAAGATCAGACTTAATTTATCTAAATGAAAACCGTGCTGGACATAGCCAACGATTATGAAGCATTGAGCGAGGAAGAAACAATTTCTTCTTCCGCTCAAAAATTTGAAGCGAAAAAAGTAGCGGATAATATTCACGCTACTCGAAAAAGAGTACAAGCTATCACAGGACAGGATATTGCAAATGATGCAGTGGAGGATCTGCCGGGAAATGTGGCGGGGCAGTTTCATGTATTGAGCAAAAAAAGGACGATTGATACGGCCGTGATTTCTTCGGATGATTTTTTTCACGTGGCGACGCATGAGGCCTGGCATGCGGCCAATGACCAAAAAAATAAAACTAAGATAAAAAGTGTGGATCTAGAAGAAGGACTGACAGAATTGGCCACCAAAGAAGCAAGTCATCGGACGACGGCTTATCATGAGGAGCAGGCCATGGTTGGCGAGGTGGTGCGAGCGGTGGGGAAGACGAGGGGGGATTTGGTTCGGTGTTTTAAAGCGGGAGAGAATGAGGCATTAAATGCGGCTTGGGATGAGTATCAGATGAAGAGAGCGGCTTAAAAACTGTTTCAAAGTCTCCCTTGTCAGCCATAGTTTAAGAATTTGATCTGAAACAAACGAAGGCTGATGGCCTGAAATTTTTCTAGTTCTGGTTGTGCATTACCGAACTAGTTTAGTTTCAATCGAGGACGATTGAAACAGCCAAGGGCACCACAAACGCAGGAGCAATTTTATAAATTGCTTCGAAATGTTTCAGGTATGCAACCCCGGAAACATTGCGAACGGGATAACATATCCCGTCCTGCCTAGACTACCTATCTTTATTTTCTATCCGAATGTAACATCGTTTCCTTCTTCATCGATGATGCGATCTTCAGGGGGTTCCAGATCCCAATCTCCATCTCTATGTGGATCTTGGCGGTTTACAAAGAGAGTGTTGCCTTTGGCATTTGTGCCGACTACTTCAACGGTCATTTTTTGGCCGATAGTGGGTTTTCTACCCCTCCAATCGCGGCCAGGGAAACCCACGAATCCCTGTATTCTTACCATGGGCTTTTGGTCGCGGCTTGCAACGAACGTCACTACATGTTCGCTCCCAATTAGTTCTCTGGCCTCCATTCCTTCAGGCTTTTGTTTTTTTCTTTCTAAAACTCTCGTAACATCTCCAGTACACTTTCTTGTAAATCCATCTGTTCTATCCCTTCCATCATGAACTCGAGTAGGATTTACTTCAGTTTGATTCTCTGGTTCAGAGGGCCTTGTTGATAAATTTTTTCCAGACATTTTTAATTGGATTAAAAACTAATAAAACGAATTTTTTCATCTTAAACGCAACACATGAAGATTAATCTCTAATCTTCAAT
>CAYFMH010000017.1:0-1146 GCA_964344165.1 uncultured Candidatus Peribacteria bacterium
CTATCTCAGATGTCTTCCATAATCTTATCTTTCCACTTTTTGGGTAAAAGAACCATTATTTGCTTGACTTTTTTGAAAAAATAAATATAAGTAAATTAATTATTTTTTAATTTTTTTAATTATGACAGAAGAAATATCAGCAGAAGAAATCTCTGCCTTTAAAAATCCTCTTCCGGAAGTAGCACAAGAAATCGCTGATGATTTCATTCGTGATTTTAACACTCTTCCTTCATATGGAAATCAATTTTGGGAATTTTGCCAAAGCCATCCAGATCTTTTTTTAGATAGGATCAGAAATCCTATTTCTTATAGAGTAAAGTTAGAAATGTCCCAGGATAAAAGAGAACGTTTGCAAGAGATTGTGGATCGTTTTCCTGAGAGTCCTATAATTAATGAAGAATCACTTGTTCGATCTCTGGAAGATAATGTGAAATCCCTCGTAAAAGAAGCAATAGGTGCTTAACTTTCCAAAAGATTTTTCTGTTCCTCAATCGCCAGTGCTTCGACTACTTTGTCCAGGTTCCCCTCGAGGATCCCTGGGAGATTTGAGAAGTTCTGGCCGATTCGATGATCCGTCACTCGATCTTGCGGAAAATTATAGGTTCTGATCTTGTCTGATCGATCTCCAGCTCCGATAGAAGCGAGCCTTTTGGCGCCGAGTTCTTGTTGTTTTTTTTCTTCCTCCATCGCGTGGAGCCGAGCCCGGAGGACCTTGAAGGCCTTGTTTTTATTTTTCAGCTGCGACTTCTCATCCTGGCAGGTGACGACGAGACCGGTCGGGAGGTGGGTGAGTCGGACGGCTGAATCGGTCGTATTTACGGACTGGCCTCCACACCCGGACGAACGGAAAACATCCACCCGTACATCGGCTTCATTGATCTGCATTTCAGAATCCTCGATCTCTGGCATGACCACCACAGATACTGCCGAAGTGTGAACTCGGCCTTGAGACTCGGTGACGGGAATTCTCTGGACTCGGTGGACGCCAGATTCAAATTTTAGCTTTCCATACGCTCCAAATCCATTGACCCGAAAAATAATTTCTTTGATTCCCCCTTGTTCGTTAGCTGATTCAGACATGATCTCAGCGGTGAATTCGTTTTTTTCTGAAAATCGCAGGATCATCCGGCTGATTTCCTCTGCAAA
>CAYFMH010000017.1:1225-25254 GCA_964344165.1 uncultured Candidatus Peribacteria bacterium
CAGTTGGAATGAGAGCGACTTTTAGTTCTTCTTCTACTACTGGGATTTGTTCTTTGGCTTCATCGAGTTCTGCTTTTGCCATTTCGAGGAGCTCTTCGTCTTTTTCGGTTTTGAGGATTTCTTCCGCATCGATTTTTTGTTGCGTGTATTTCAAATATTTTTGAGCGATTTCTGCTTTTGGTTCGAGCGCTTTTCGCTGCTGCCCGAGTTTGGTAGCCTTCTCAATATCAGAAAAAACATCTGGATCTGCCAGTTGCGTTTCTAGATCTTGAAATTCATCGATTACTTTTTGAGCTTTTTCTTCCATGAAAAATAGTTCTTAGTTCTTAGTTTTTAGTTCTTAGAATTTGAGAATTGTTAGTTTATAAAATCAGCTAATCTCACTCTCTTTATAATACTTTCCTCAGTTTTCGCTTCTTTTATTTCATCCAAAAGTTCCAGTTCTTTGGCTAACTTCAAAATATACTCGCTCATGGTCATCCCTTCTTTTTCAGCAAAATACTGTATTTTTACGGCTGTTTGATCGTCAATTTGAATAGTGGTCATGATGAATTCGCTTAAATAACAAAACTATCCTAATTGGATTTCCAGAAATCGCAATTAAAATCCTACTATTTATTTTACTTCCTGAAAATTTCTAAACACTTGAGTATTTGGAAGTGCTGTTTGTTCACATTTTTTTCCTCTAAAAAGACAATGATCGTCTGAACCAAAAGTATCACAAACAGCTTGGACTTTTGTACCAGTCATTCGGACAAAGGGGGCGGGGGTAGTAAATTCTCCAGGGAAGTAGGGAGGGGCGCTCGCAAATCGACATTTATGTCTTTCCCACTGACCTTTACCATCAGGGTCTGGAAAAACTTCAGTACAAGTTCTCGAACAGCCTTCAAATCCAAATTGAGTCCTGTCTCCAATATAATTCATATGATCTCGGATATATTATAATGACAAAAAAGTCAAGTTTTTGTTTTTAATCCATTTGGTTTGAGAGGCAAGTCTCGAAAAAATCGCAATTGAAATTAGTCCTTTTTTGCGCTTGGAAATTCGTTGAAAACTTGAGTATTCGAGCGTTGAGCCTGTTCACATCCTGTTTTTTGTCTGAATAAACAGCCAGAAGTTGATTGTTCGTAAGTGAGGCAAGTAACTTGCACCTGATCAGCAACTTGTCGAACATGAACAGAGGGGCCTGCTGTGTCACTTCCTCCATGCATGCAGACAGAAAGTTCTTCATGTTGAGGGGTGACAGCTAGTCGGCAAGCTCGTCGTTCCCAATTACCTTTTCCATCGTAACCAGGGAAGTAATCAGTGGGGCGACTAAAACGTTCTTCAAACGTAGGTTCGGTTGATTTTGTATTCATAAAGTTTTTATAGCAATAAAAATAAAAAAGTCAAACTATGAATTCCGCGTTCCGCATTCGTACTTCTGCATTTGATTTACGGTCTAAACTCAATCACTCGCATTTTTCGGTTTCCGTAACCGACAGGAGCATATTTGAAATCTCCCATTCTTTTGGAGTTTTCTTTTTCAAAAGTTCCCATACTTGATCCGTCTCCAAAGTTTACAAAAACCGCTCCTTGTCCAATCCGAGAATAAAAGAATTCTCCCTCTCTGGGTTTGAGAAATACTTCAAATTCTACGGTTTCTTCTGATTCGATATCGAGATTCAGTCCGGTAAATGAAACTTCTCCGGTTTTTCCAAGCTCTTTTTCTTTTACCAGTCCAGCGCCTTCTATTTTTATGTCAAAACTATCCACCGGACCAATGTTTGTCTGATCAAATCTCAGTTCTAGGGTGATAGAATGAAGTTTTGATCGTTCTTCTAGATTGTTTGCTATCTCCACAGATCCCACGCTACCCCAGCCAGAATCTCGTCGAAAAATTCGCACGCCTCCTTCATCTTTTGCGGTAAAAAGCAGTTCTTTTTTGGCGATATCGTAGCCTTGCTTGTAGGCATTGAAATCCCGTGGTTTGATGGCGACTCGTCGAGAGCTGGTTCTTCTGGATCTACTAAGATCATTTTGCTTCGAAGTTCCAAGGATTCGGGGCATCCCGAGAATTTTGGCCATGAGCCAGGCGGCATCTGCGCGAGTTACTTCTGAGGCCGGGTTAAACTTTCGGCTTTTTATTCGGATGAGGTTGTTTTTTACCATGGCGGTGACTGGTCGCGCAAACCAGGCATTGGATGGGACGTCATCGTGATCTGGATCAGGATTTTGTGGTTCGAGATCAAAGGATCGCATGATGAGCGTAGCCCATTCGGCTTTGTTGAGTGTGTTCCCAGGACGGAAGGTTCCATCTGGAAATCCTTTGATCCATCCTCGTGCCGTTGCTTCAATTACCGCCGGGGCAAACCAAGCCTCATCTGGAACATCTGGAAAAACACTGCTAGTATTAATATCTTTTGGATCGAGGCCCTTGATTCTGAAAAGCAGAGTCAGGGCTTCGGCTCGGTTGAGTTTTTTATTTGGCTTGAAGCTTCCGTCTCCGAATCCCGTCATAATTTTTGAATCCTGGACTGTATCGATTGATTTTTCTGCCCACTGTGGGATTTCTCGATAATCGCTAAATCTTTTGGCTTCGGCGACTTGAAGACCGAGTCCAAAAATGAAAATAAACAAGAAAAGGGAAGTGGATTTTTTTGAGATATTCATTGTGAGAAAGGGTTAAATTTGGAGGGAACATAACAAACGGCAAAACTTTTACAAGGGATTTTTTGCCTTTTTTTAGTCTTCAATTATCAATCTACAATTTTCGATAAAAAAAATTATTATTCATTGATCATTGATCATTAATCATTATTTTTAAAACATGTCCTCAAGTATTTTACTTAAAAGTTTTGTAATTAGTTTGATCTGTGTCCTTGGAATGTTTTTGCCCTTCCATGGTCTTATTACGACGATGACGCCAGATTTCTTTCGTTTTTATAAGGAAATTGTGTTGATTTTATGTCTGGGATGTGTTGTTTTTTTAGAAATTTGGAACTTTTGGAAATCTTCATGGCAGAGCCTGAGTACCCCTGAGAAGTGGGCAGGATTGTTTTTGGTTTGGGGTGGGGGATTGGTGGCGATCAATCCAGATTGGTATCATTCAGTTATTGCATTTCGATATCTGGGGACGGGATTTTTGATTTTTTTAATCTTTTCTCGTTTGATTCAATATTGGGGATCTGAGTGGGGGAGGAAAGCGTTGAAGCAGTTTAGTATTTGTTTTGTGACTTCTTGTGTGGGGGCGGTAATTTTTGGGACCTGGATGAAATATGGAGGTGGATTTGAGGTTATGACACATTTTTATTCTTCCACGATCTCTAGCTGGGTGCCAGGGCAGATGATCCCGATCTATCATCAAGTGGGAGATTTTATCCGGATGCAGGGTGGGAGCAGTGGACCGATTGTGTTTGGTCATCTACTTCTCCTTTCGCTTTTTTTACATTTTTTTGTTGTGCGAAAGAAATTGCGGAACGCGGAATGCGGAATGCGGAATTATTTGGAATTTGGGATTTGTAATTTGGGATCTCCTTTGTGTTTACTGTTTGGTATCCTCCAGAGTGGTTCGAGGGCGGCGGTTTTGGCGTTGATCGTGGGAGTGGTGATTTGGCTTGGTAGCCAAAAAGAAGTATGGAAATGGGGCAAAACTTGGTGTGGAAAGATGATCATCATTTTGGTTGTGGGGGTGGGGCTTTTGGGACTCGCGAATTTTCAAAAAGAGCTTCTTTTGCGAGCGGGGACCAGTGATCATTTTACTCGTCCGATTGAGGCATTTCAAAAAGCTCTGGAATCACCGATTATGGGGAATCTGGGGGAGTTGGGACCAGCGGCTCGGGCGAAGAATTTAACCCAAAATAATGATGACAAGGCACTCATTGCGGAGAATGTGTTTGTGGATTATTTTGCGCAGATGGGGATTTTTGGATTTATCTTGGCAGTTGGATTTTTTGTTTCCGTATTTTTGAGGCTTCCAAAAGAATACTGGCCGTTTATTGGTGGATTTTTGGTTGTGGTCAATTTGGCGACCATCTTTGATATGGTGCCTTTGGCAATGGTGGTGTTTTTGGTGTTGGCGTTTTTGAGTCGTTACAAGTTTAGTTGAGCATGTGTTCCGATCATCTCCATTACTGCTATTTCTTTGTTTTTTGAAACACGAACAACAATTCTCAGATCTCCTCCAATTTGTAGTTCTTCATGCCCGTACCATCGGCCTTTTAGTGGTTTTCGATAAAATTCTGATTTTCGTTCTTTTGCAGAAAAATCACCAAGACAAATACTTATTTTTTCTTTTAATTTAGGATTGTTCTCTACTAATTTTCGAGCTTGTTTTTGGAACCGTTTTGAAAAAACTAGTTCCATAATTTTTCATCTAAATCTTTCTGGGTCAGTTTTCTCCCCCCTGGATTCAGAGAAATATATTCCCCGTCTCCAGAACGAAGGCTTGCTTCTACTTGTTTCCAATATTCCTGATCCGCTTTTTTTAGAAATTTTTCTCGATCAAAAAACATTTCCAGGGCCGTGTTGATAATTTGGCTTTTGTTATCACATTTTTTTAGCCGATCCCAAAGAGATGTTTTCAGAGAAACGCTGGTTTTGACAGTAGTTTGCATTTTTTAAATAATTAGCAGAAATATTATATGGTATTACTGAGTAGTAGTCAAATCTTTTAAAAAAAGAAAGATCAGTTTTGGCACAAAAAACGATAAAACCTCCTGAAATTTTGAAACACTTGCCACGGTTTTTATGACTTTTGGGAAAAAAACTCAAAAAAACTTTTTCTCTGAAATCGCTTATTTATGCACTTAAATCGGATAGGTGTGAAAAATTACTTCTTTTTTATTTGACAATATTTATAAAAAATGTTATAACACAAATCGATCATTTTTATTATTTCTTAATCCCCTTAAAAATGAACACAATCGATATTTCTAGCCTATGCCGCGAAAACAGATCGTCTGAAAAACGTGATCTAGAAGAGCTTGAAAGATTTCTTGCACAAGCACAAAAATCACTTAATGCACTCCCCAAGCCTGAGTCTGCCCAACATCATGTTGCCAGCACTCAAGCAACTCTTCGTCTCTCCGATGGAGACCATACTGAAACAATAGATCAACCACAACTGTCTCAAACAGAAATGCTAGAACAGCTTACAAGATCAATAAGTAGTAGCTTAGCTAATCAAATCACACAAGAAGAAGCCCCTCCTACTCGCCCAAAATATGATTTTCGAGGACAGCACGAGGGAAAAATAACAAAAATGAAAAAACGATAATTATTTTATTTCTTAAACCATTTAAAAATGACTGAAAAATTTCATTCAATGCTTTACACTCATCGTGATGAGAATGGAAACTGGTATGTCAGCCTTAATCATGATGCTAGTCCTAATGAATGGATCCCTCTATCTTCTAAAGAAGATAATTTCGATCAATTATCAAAAAGAATTGATGAAACCAGAGAAAGAGTGGAAGAAGAAGCTCCACATTCTCGCCAAAAATATGACTATCGAGGGCAGCATGAGGGATCTGTGACAAAAATCAAAAAACGATAATTATTTTTATTTTTATTTTTTAATTCTTTTAAAAATTCACCGTCCTCATGCCACACCAGCACGAGGGCGGTTTTTTTTATAACTTCCCCTCAGCCTCCAGCTGCTGCAAATCACTAAATCCCCCGATAAACTTCCCATCGATAAAAATCATCGGCACCGTCTGATAGTTGTACTTTTCGGAAAGTTCATCCCGGAGTTCTTGATTGTTTTCCACATCAATCTCCTCAAATGCCAGATTTTTGGATTTGAGAATCTCCTTGGCCCCCATGCAGTACGGACAGTAGCTGGTTGTGTAGATCTGTATTTTTTTCATAATTTTTAGCTGTTAGTGATTAGCATTTCAGCCTACGTCCCGAGTCCTCGGGACTTCGACCGACAGGTAGCTATTAGCTTTTTATTTCACCTTTTGAAACATAAAACATAAAAAAAAGTTTGTATAATTTTTTTTTGCTGTATAGAATTAAGCTGACTGAGGTAGAACTTCAGTTACTTAATTCTTAAAAAAAACATTAAAAATGTCTGAAGAAGAAAAAAATGAAAAGCCTGCTTCAGAAGAAGCACCAGAAGGATTAGAATCTACTGAGGAAAACATAGTAGAAACTTCTGAAAAAAAGGGTGAGTTAGAAGAATTCAAAGAAACAGATGACAAACTCTCCAAGGAAGAAGTTCAAGACATCGTAGACAGCGCTCAAAAATCAGAAAGGCAAGAAGTCGGAGAGATGGCTCGTTATCCAGGGCTCAAGCTGGTTATTCGTTTTGCGAAACTGATTGGAATTATTCTGGCTGTGATTTTTCTTGTTCTGGCCTTTCTTCAATTATTTGTGGCAGAAGGATTGGGAGGGAAAATTATTGGATTTTTTGCTTGTTTGGGATTGGCGTTAATTTTTGGGGCGGTTGGGTATTCGATTGGGGATCTGCTTCAGCTTTTCATTGATATCGAAGAAAACACCCGAAAAAAAGAAGAACCAATTGATATGGGGAGTCTTTAGTTTTGACAACTTATTTTGGTTTTTTAAAATCCAACTCGTGAAAAATACTACAACAAAAACTACCACAACAACCGGATAATATTCCGGAGGTAGTTTTTTATCTTACCTCCGGAGCAATCTGGGGGTGTTTTTCTAAAAATTTTAATCATGGTTTTCAATCTTCAATTAGGAATCTTCAATTAAAGAAAGGAAATTATGAATTAATAAAATTTCCATCATTGAAAATTGATAATTGTTAATTGATAATTCACTTAATTCTTAACTTAAAACCAAATGTCTGATCTAGAAACCCGGCGTCGGCACACCGCTAGTCACATCATGACCGCGGCAGTAAAAATGATTTTTCCAGAGATTAAACTGGGGGTAGGGCCTTGGACGGATGAGGGATTTTATCAGGATTTTGACTTTGGAGAAGCGAAAGTCTCAGACGAAGACTTCAAAAAAATTGAGAAAAAGATGCGCTGGATTGTGAATAAAGATTTTCCAATTGTGCGACAAGAAGTGGATTATGCAAAAGCCAAAGAAATCTTTGCCAATGACCCTTTTAAACAAGAACTCATCGAAGATCTGCACAAAGACGGCGAAAAAGTCTTTTCTTTTTATGACTTTGGGGAGGGAGAAAATCCTTTTTATCGAGATCTGTGTGCGGGACCGCATCTGGAGTCTACTGGGCAGGTCGGAGTCTTCAAATTGACCAAACTTGCCGGGGCCTACTGGAGAGGAGATGAAAAAAATCCTCAACTCACTCGGATCTACGGAGTGACCTTTGAAAATGAAGAAGGGCTTGCCGCGTATGAAAAGCTTCTGGAAGAAGCTGCCAAAAGAGATCACCGGAAACTAGGAGCAGAATTGGATTTATTTACCTTTTCAGAAAAAGTGGGTTCTGGTTTGCCACTTTTTACTCCAAAGGGAGCTTTTATCCGAAACAAGATTGAATCAACTATCATGGCCATCCAAGCCGAGCATGGGTTTGAAAAGGTTTGTATTCCTCATATTACCAAAAAGGATTTATATGAAACTTCTGGGCACTGGGATAAGTTTAAGGAAGATCTTTTTCATGTACGAGGGAAGCAAGACACGGAGTTTGTGATGAAGCCGATGAATTGTCCTCATCATACCCAGATTTATGCCTCGCAGATGCGATCATATCGGGACTTGCCGATTCGATATGCGGAAACGACCACTTGTTATCGAGATGAGCTGCCTGGAGAGCTCCTGGGGCTTTCTCGAGTGCGGAGTTTGACGCAGGATGATGGACATATTTTTTGCACCGTGGATCAGATTAAACAAGAAGCTCGAAACATCGTAGATGTAATTCGTCGATTTTATACCAAATTGGGGATGTTTGGAGAAAATGATTTTTGGGTCTCGCTTTCTGTCCGAGATTCCGCAGAATTAGATAAATATCTGGGAGATGAAAAAAACTGGGATAAAGCGGAAAAATTTTTAGAAGAAATCGCCAATGAAGAGAAATTAAACTTTAAACGAGTAGAAGGAGAAGCCGCTTTTTATGGGCCCAAATTAGATTTTCAGTTTCGGGATGCGATTGGCAGGGAGTGGCAATTGGCGACGGTTCAGATTGATTTTGTGCAACCTGAGCGATTTGGGCTGGAATATGTAAACGCAAAAGGAGAAAAAGAACAACCGGTGATGATTCATCGAGCGGTAGCTGGGAGTTTGGAGCGGTTTATGTCGGTATTAATTGAACATTTTGCAGGAGCTTTTCCTCTCTGGTTAGCACCAGTACAGGCAGTAATTTTACCAATTTCAGGAGATCATCTTGATTTTGCTCATAAACTTTTGGATCAAATAAAAGAATCTGGTGGGCGTGCGGAAATCCTAGATCCTTCTGAAACCCTCGGAAAAAGAATTCGTCTGGCTCAAACCAAGAAAATACCGATTGCAGTTATTTGCGGAGAAGAAGAAGTAAAAAATAATTCTTTGACCATCCGAAAATATGGAGAGCAAAAAGATCAAACGATGAAAGTGGAAGACTTCATCAGCCAATTGGAGGGCGAAAGTTTTCCAGATTTGGGTTAGGCGGCTTCAGCTCTTTTTTCAGCCATTTCAAAGTCGATTTTTTGCACCGATTCCAATACTTCCAAAATAGATTTAGTTGTATCTTTTCTTTGCTTTTCTACATCAATTCCTTGTGTAGCGGATAATAGTTCTGGGTGATTGTATTGGGCTGGTACTTCTTCAATCCCAGCGGCTTCGTTAGCTTTTGGGAATTTATGAGGGTTGGCGGTCACCAGAGAAATAATAGTGGCATCACGGAGACGATTTTCAACTTGTAATCCATTTTCTATGGCTTTTACTCCAGCAGCCCCATGTGAATCTGGCATTTTTTTGCCACCCGTTTTGTCATAAACTTTTCTCATTATTTCAGCAGTCTCATTGTCATTAGCCACTCCATCTGCATAAACGATAATGTCTCGTAAAAATTCAAGCATTTTATCAGTCACTCCAAACTCTCGGATATCAACTCCTTTTTTCATTTTTTTACCATCTTCAACAGCATTTTTTATGCCGACATGATCAATTATTTTTTCGGGATCAGCCATTCTTCGAGCATAATCCAGAAGTCTCTCCATGTTACTGGCATAAGAGATGTCCATGGATGGAGAAAGGCTTGGATCTACTCCATCATGTTGTAGAACTCCGTGATTTATAAGCCCAGCCATGATATCATTTTGGTTTGTGGCCAAAACAAACCCTTTTATCGGTGCTCCCATTTCCATAGCAGTGATTCCAGCCATGATATGTCCAACATTTCCGGTGGGGACCGTGTAGACCACCTTTTCTCCTGGTTGGATAATTCCTTCTCTTATAGCTTTTCCATAAATATAAAAAAACTGTGTCATCTGGGGGCCATATCGAAAGAAATTGATTGAATTGGCGCTTCCAAGATTTACTTCTTTTACTTCTTTTAATTTTTCAAGGTCGTCTTCACTAAGATCTTCTTTGATGTGTCCTTCTTTGATATCTTGCAGGACCTTACTTTCTCCAATTCTTTCTATGACTCCATCTCGTATTTCTTGAAGCATTTTTGCAATTGCCTGGCATCGATCAAAAGTTCCTTTTACAGCCAAACACTGTACATTTTCATTTGCTTGATCAGCTTGAACCATTTGTTTTTCTTGGACTTCACTGACGCCTCCCTCTGGATAGAGCACGGTGACAGAAATCCATTCTGCCCCCTCAAAAGCTCGAGCAATCGCAACTCCGGTGTCTCCAGAAGTCGCCACAATGATATTGATCGGATGGTTGTTTTTTTCACACCACCAGTTGAGGAGTTTTCCCATAGCTCGTGCGGCAATGTCTTTGAAGCTCGCGGTAGGACCTCGATCAAGCCAAGCGAGGAAAATTTTGCTTGGCTCGTCAGATGTGATTATGTCGCCAAAAACTTCAGTGATTTCTTCCAAAGGAATATCGAAATCATGTGCTTCTTGCATCATTTCTAGAAGCTCCTCATCTGGGATATCTTCCCTCGGGATAAATCGTCTCAAAAGTAGAGTTGAGACCTGGTGCATTTCGAGCTGAGGAAGTGTTTCATAGAAAAAGTCTTCATCAAAAGCTGAAGGAATTTCTTTTGGAACAGATAACCCTCCCTTTTTTGCTAGCCCTTTGGCAAGCGGATCTTGCCAACCTGTAACCTCTCCTCCTATATCTCGTGTGCTCTCAAACTCTATTCCTGTACCATCAGGTGTTTTTACTAAGTAAGAATCAAATGTTGCCATAATTTAAAAAAGGTTAAATTTTTTTTCCTTTTTATTTGAAACTAGCTTGGTGTCAATGATTTAAATTTGTCTTTTTGGATTTATTGCAATAAAGAGGGAGTAGTTTTTATTTTTTAACCCTTATGAAAATGAAAAAGCTATTATCTTTACTCCTCCTGGGAGTGATTACTTTTGCGCCACTCGCGTATGCCGAAGAGGAGGTAGAAGAAACGACTTCAGTCGAAGAAGTCGAAGACGCAGATGAAGCGCTAGAAGACGAAGAAGAAGGACTGGAAGTAGAGGAAGATCACATCGCAGAGCTCGAAAAAGAGCTCGAAGAACGAAAATCCAAGCTCGAAGAGCGTCGGAGTGCCATCAAGGAAATGCGAGAAGGATGGGCTGATCTTTCACAAGAAGAAAGAAAAGAACGAATTGAGAACTTCCGAGAATTGCATCCTCACCTTGGCAAAAGAATGGAACGAGCCAAAGAACGAATGGATCATCGGCGAGATCGGATGAAAGATCGATTTGAAGAAAAGAAAGAAAATTTTGAAGGTCGTTTTCAAGAGAAAAAAAGTCGATTTCAAAGTCGAATGGATCGAATGAAAAATAGAATGCAAAATAAAACTGATCGATTCAAAAAACGATCTAATCAAAGATCCGAAAGACGATCAAATCGCTCAGAAAGAAGGTCTAATCGGTACCAAAAAAGATCTGATCGAGCAAGCTCCCGATCAGAACGATTTGGAGTCAGAAGCTCTCAAGCGGCCGAAAAAGGACGAACCAGAGCCGCTAGCTGGTTTAGCCGAGCGAGTTCTCGATTTCAAAAGAAAGCTGATCGATACAGCAAAAGAGCTAAACGAGTAAATCGATATGGAAGAAGCGGCTTTGGGATACGCCCGCCAATGGAGAGTTCTGAAGCGCCACAAGAAGAGACAGAAGAATAAGTAGCTGAAAGTTGTCCTCCTACGCTAAAGCTTCGGAGGATAAAAAAGGTTAAAAGGCCCTGACTTTTTCGGGGCCTTTTTTTTATTTCGTTTCTGAGTATTTTGAAAGATGTTTTTCTCTCCCCTTGGACCAAGGGGAGAGATGTTTAGTTTACAAAGATGAGAGGGGATATAATTATTTTCCTTGTATCACCTCTCTAGCTCTCCTCTTAAATTAAGAGGAGAGGAAATGTCATTTGTTTTATTAGCCTTCAGGACTGTTTCACTTTTTTCTTTAAGTTGCATTTTTCCGCTTCCAAAATAAACTCCTCCCACGAAAATGGTTCAAAACATCATCGACAAGATCTGGTCCTTACACGTGGTGCATCGCGAAAAAGACGCGCCAGATGTGTTTTTAATCGATTTGCAGTTGATCCACGAGGTGACTTCCCCCCAGGCTTTTGAAGTTTTGCGGAAGCGGGGACTTGCATTTTTCGATCCAACTCGAACCATCGCTACCATCGATCACTCGATCCCGACCGATCCCGGGAGATCAAATTACCTGGATGAAAAAGCAAAAATGCAGGTGGAGACATTGCGAAAGAACTGTGAAGAATTTGGAATTACCATTTATGATGTGGATTCGGGACACCAGGGGATCGTGCATGTGATCGGACCTGAATTGGGACTGACTCAGCCCGGTCGGACGATCGTTTGTGGAGACTCTCACACTTCGACCCATGGGGCTTTTGGCGCGTTAGCTTTTGGGATTGGGACGACACAGATCTCGCATGTGATGGCGACGCAGTGTCTCCTTCTCGATAAGCCAAAAACCATGCGGGTGAATTTCGTTGGCACCCCGTCGAAATATTTTACGGCCAAAGATGCTATTTTAGCCTTGATTCAGCAGATCGGGATCCAGGGAGGGACCGGACACGCGATTGAGTTTTGTGGCAATTTCATTCGAAATCTCTCGATGGAGGGGCGGATGACGATCTGCAATATGGCGATCGAGTGCGGAGCTAAATCGGGGCTCATTTCTCCGGATGAAACAACGTTTGAATTTCTCCGCAACCGAAAATATGCCCCGAAGGACTTCGATAAGGCCGTGGAAGAATGGAAGCAATTAGCCTCCGATCTGGATGCTCAATATGACACCGCGGTCGAGATTGATATCAGTGATATGAAACCAGTGGTGACCTGGGGTACTAATCCCGAGCAATCGATTTCTATTGATGAAACATTACCCATTGCCAATGAAATAGATGATCCGGCCAAGCAATTAGCTGCTGAAAAAGCCTATGAGTACGTACAATTAACTCCAGGCAAAAAAATTGTGGGAACACCGATTGATTATGTTTTTATCGGGAGCTGTACCAATGGACGGATAGAGGATATGCGAGCGGCAGCCAAAATCTTGGAAGGGAAAAAAGTACACGAAGATGTGACTTGCTTTATCGTCCCCGGATCAGAATCCGTTCGAGCCAAATGTATCGAAGAAGGTTTGGATCAAATTTTTCAAGAAGCAGGAGCTGATTTCCGACAGCCGGGGTGTTCTATGTGCTTGGCCATGAATGGAGACATGGTTCCTGCCGGGAAGAGGTGTGCTTCCACCTCCAATCGGAACTTCGTCGGTCGGCAAGGTGTCGGAAGCTACACGCATCTGATGTCCCCAATGATGGCGGCGATGTGTGCGGTGAGAGGAGAAATTATTGATCCAGAAGGGTTTTAAAGATTTTGAAGAGAATTTTAAATTTGACAAAAATTTAGTTTTTATTATATTTGCTGTAGTTATTTAAATTAATCATGGCAGACATAGTAGAAAAACTACATTCAGAACGAGAAAAACCAGTGATACTACCGATAGAAGAAACTCCTCTCTGGGGAGCTATATTTGGTCTAGAGGGAAGGTATTATGATCTTCTTCCCCTGAGTTATCGCCAAATGCCTTCTTGGCAGCAAGAATTTCTTCAAGCGGATCAAGCTCTAAAAACTGAATTAGAAATTTTGGAGATGGGAGCTTGTGGAGAGGAGATAGATGAGACTGTATTTCAAGACAAATTTTTGCCGTTTATGAAAAAATTGGTTCAGAAGTATGAAGTCCCCAAAGGATTTCCATCATTGGATCCAGCGGTAGACATGACTTCTGAAGAAAATTTGATAAAAATTAGTCGTGTAAATCAAATTTTTTCACACCGGGTGAATTCTAATTTGCAGGCAGAATTGAGTCTCCTAAGTGATAAAGAGTGGACAGATCTGTGGAGTCATCCTTATCTGAGAGGACTCTACCTGCAGATTGCCGAAAACTCTAATTCTCTGGATGGTCCAGTAGAGTTCAGCATTAGCACCCAAAGAAGGATTGAAGACCTTCTCAAAAAAATATTACCTCATTATACAGTTCAAAATAGGCTTGAAAAACTAGCATGTACAATTGCTTATAGGATTGTAGAACAAATAGGAGGTAGAGTAAGTGTTATGAGAGCCAATTTTGACTTAACTTAATTTTTTAACCTAAAAAATCATGGTAACCCCTGGTGATGGCGACGGAGACAGAATCAAAAGAGGAATAATAGATAATGATCCGGAAGTGTTAGAAAAAGTTCTCAAAAATCCTGAAGCGCAAAGAATTTTGACAGAAATAGTCGAACAGATTTCTCGAGAGGTGAGAAAAGCGGCTGATCAAAGGTTTTTTTCTCAGCCTTTGTTTCCTCCAATGATCTTGAAGTCTATGGGAAGGACTTCTGGTCTGGGGGCACCTCTTTCTCCTGTTGGGCCTAGATTTACGGAGGAAGATGAATTAAGACTTCGAGGTTTTTCTGATGATGAAGTAGAAGCGATAATGGTGGCAAGGAAAGAAACGTTGGGGGAAATAGCCAAAAAAATTACAAAGAAGCATGCTTTGTTTGCACCACTGCATTCTGATTTTCGACTTAATGTGCGACCACGTCAATTTATGACAGAAACAGAAGAAAAAATTCTTGCTGAATCTGGAAGAGTATTAAAAGCTCATTTTTTAAAAATCGAACAAAAAATTCCAGAAAAACCGTCCAAGGCTGATCATGAAAAAATGAGAGCAGCGCTCGAAGTGCTAGAAGCTGGGGATCAAGAAGAAGCTTTGAGATTGTGCCAAGAAATGGATGATTTAGCGGGAACTATTAAATATTTTTCTTGGATGTTAGGAAATAAAAAAGGTGGAGGTTTTTGATTTGGTTTATTCTTCACACGACACCACCTCCGCCTGACTAGCACACACCACATCCTTGTAGAGCAAGGTTTCTGTTAATTGTGCATTGATTTCGAGTAGTGTTTGGAATGTATACTCCAATTCTTTGGCAAACCCATCAGTTCTGATCCCGGTGAGGTGTTTCCCTCGGTCGATGAGGTAGTTTCGATCTCGTCGCCATTTCTCATGCCGAGACCGGAAATCCTGCTCCATCGTTCGTGCCACAAAAAAGATTTCTTCTTTGGTCGTTTCTCCCTCATTTTCAAATTTTTCTACGCCCGAAAACAGCCAGGCAATTGGATTTTCGAGGAATTTGGTCGGCTTCAGATCACCCCAGAATTTTGCTCTCGGAAAATGAAAAAGCGGGAGAGGGAGCTTGTCCTCGAGTAAGTAGTAGAAATTATACAGATCATCGTTTCTGAAATACGCGTTGGACCTGGCGAGGGCTTTTTTAAACTCCGCTGAATGCCAAAAAGGAGAGGGGAGTGGTTCATTGGCATGCCCGTACTGCATCGAGTAGTTTTCGAAGCTGATGTCGGCTTCATCTTGATGTTTGAGGAAATCTCGAGCGTGTTTGAGGATGTCGATCAGTCCTTCTTTTTTCTGCGTTTCAAGATCTTTACACACTCGTTGATTTTGCAGACTGAGCTCGGCGTAGAGTTTTTCAGTGATATCTTTGTAGCCATCGGAAGTCAGGCGGAGTGTTTTTGAGGTTCGGAGTGGCTGGATGGCGAGCGGGAGTGTATTGGTCAGGATCTCTTCATGATAATCCATAATTCCATTTACCTGATCATAAAACTCATCCAATAAGCACTTGTGATAGGCGAGAGTATCAGTTTTTCGATAGATTTCGTCGATTTTTGGCAGCACTGCCATGTATTGAAAAAAAGTATCCTGAAATCGTTGAGGAAAAACCGAAAAGTGTTTATCAATGATTCTGAGTTTTGGAGAAAGTCTATAAAATTTTCGGAACCGGGGAGAATATTCGATTACATCAATCTCATTTGTCTCGTGAAAAACAATGCCTGGTACATCCGTACAATTTCCTTCTTCTTTTTGAAACGCTTTTTTGAGTTGTTGATATTCAAATTCTGCTTTGAGAGCCTGATCTTCAAGTGTTTTTGGTTCGATACACTGTGGATCTGGAGTGGTACGCCATTGTGCCCAGACGAGGCTGGGGAAGAGGGCGCAAATGATTAATATATTTTTCATTAAGGTTTCAATTAACAATGAGCAATGAACAATGATTAATTTCTGAATTTTTAACGATTATTTCCATAATTCATAATTCTGCATTCATAATTCATAGTTTTTTGGGTTTATGCGCTAAGTCTCTAAATATTTTCTTTAATTTTACGATCTGATCATACCACGCTTCCCAGTCGTCATTCCAGCGATCGAGGACGCGAAACATCCGCCTGAAGTATATTTTTTCGCCTTCTAGTCGGGCAGTTTTTTTGAGAGTCTCAATTCGTTCGTCCCAGCGTTCGTCCCGGATGGTATTACACTGTTCGATGAGGTCTTTCATGTCACTATTGGGGACATCATATTTTCCTCGTCGATCTTCTTCGAGTGTGTTCTCACAGGAAGTCTGCAGGCGCATTTCTTCTTCTATCGCAAAAAATCGTTCATTGATTTTTTCCCGCTGGTTATCTTCGACTTCTAGATCTCGCAAATGAATCGGAGCTTTCATGATTTTTTGATGGTACAGATCACCGACTTCCGGAAGATTGTACCACCCCATTGGTTGATAAATTCTGGTATTGACACATTCGGCTACTTGAGACAGATCAGCCAAGCGATATTCGATTACGTGTTTCATATTGGCAAAATTGGAAGCAATAAGTCCGTCTTCTTCAGAGTAGTCTCGAGGGTTGGTTGTAAGCCCGGCAGAATTACAATAACCAATGTAACAGGGGAAAATCTGTTTAAATCCATCCTGCCAGTCCCATTCGATGGTGGTGGGATCGAGAGCTTTTGATTTTTTGTAGACAAAACTTGGACGAGGCTGATCTTTTTTTCTAGCTTTTTCCCCAAAAATAATCTCATCAATCTCATCCAGATCATCAATCAAATCATACGGCATCTGATCAAATGCTTCTCCTCTTTTTCGGTCTGCGTAAATGCTCATGTGATTTATTTTTTCGAGGAGCTTGTCTTCGTACCAGAGCATTTCTCGCTCTTCTTTGAGGGCGTCACGCGTCCAGTCTACCCAGTTTTTGTGTACTTGTTTTGACCATTTAAACCGATCACGTAAGCCTTCATCCCGGATCCCTTCCTCCAGCAAAAACAAATCACTACAGCTAAAAGTTTTAAATTTTGGGCGTTCTTGTACTCGTCGACAGACACGTTCTTCTTGCTCTTCGTCGGTTCTGTGCGTGTGAGAATCATAGATCCGCTTATAGAGATCTTGGAACTTTTCGAGTGCATAAATTTGTTGCATCGGGACCAAAAGAAAAGCAATTACAATCATCCCTCGGAAGAAATTCCGACATTGAAGATTTATTTTTGTCCTACTGTTTTTCATTACTTCTAAATTTTTAATTTTTAATTCTTAATTTTATAAATAATTTTTTCAGCCTTCGTTATTTTTTCTTTTAATTCCAAACTTCGGCCGACAGGTAAATCTTAATTTTTAAACTTTTACTTTTATTTTTACTTCTTACTTTTGCATTCATAATTCTAAATTAGTACTGGTCACACAATTCTGAGCTGGCAAAATTAAATTTATCAGGGAAATGATAAATGGCTTTTCTCAGGATTGTCGTCATGGCCTGAGTTTTTTTGAGTGCTTCCCAGATGGTGATGAGCCACATGTGGAGACGGTAGTTTTGTTCCCATTTTTGATAGCGATAGAGCGCTTCATCGAGAGCTTCATAAGTTCTTTTGATTTCTGCTTTGTGGTCGAGTTCTAGATTTTGTCGCCTTTCATTGAAAGTATAGTAATCCTTGCTCTCAAAAATCCCTTCTGATTTAAAATCATCATAGTTTTTCCACTCGAGATATTCTTGATAGCCACAAAATTCATTCATAATCGTTTCGGTTACCATGCAGGTCGAATAAAATTTATCGATCGTAGGGTTATATTCTGCGGTTGGACAAATGCTTTGATAGCCATTTTCCACTTGCGTGGCGATAGTTTGCGCGAGAGAACACTCTTCTGGCGGTTCAATATCTTCAAAGTTTAGATTGCTTGGGATTTCGGCCCATTTTTGTTTGAAGTCTGCATTGATGAGGTTGACTGACTGCGCCATCGCATCGTTAAAAAGGCAGTTGGTTTCTTTTTGGAACCTTTCGTGGGCCTCGGCATATTGCATATCGAGCGAGTAGGGTAGAGCACTGTAGCAGAGTTCATTGGCGACCATTTGGGGAAAATTCTCTCGCAGGTGATTTCGAGGGATTAATGCCTGAGCAACTGGGATTTGGAAAAAGAAAATCCCAAGCAATAAAATAGCGATACTCCTACGCTTTGAAAATTTAAAAATATTCTTTTTAAAGCTTCGGAGCATGAAGCTTTGAGTTGTGGCGTTGGGGTTTGTTTTTTTGTTTTTGTGCACGGAGATATTTTAGAAGATTAAGATGTGTTTTTCAATCTTCCTTGGAAGAATTATTTGAGAACTAAATTTTTATTTTTACAATTCAGGGGGTAAAATAAAAAACACCTGGTCTTTATCCAATATTATCAAAGGTGAGATAAGTACCTAAAATTTCTACTCACTATTCCCCCTGAATGAAAAAAATTTGTATGATTTTGGCGCCTTCAGACTTCCGGGACGAAGAATATCTTGTGCCTCGAGAAGTCTGGGAAAAAGCGGGTTGTGAAGTGAAAACCGCTTCTTCTGAGCCTCATTCTACCGGACGATTTGACTGTCAGGTGGAGAACGATCTGCTTTTAAGTGAGGTAAAAGAATCGGATTTTGACGGGCTCTTTTTTGTCGGAGGAGGCGGCTCTCTCATCTGGCTCGAAAATGAAACAGCCAAAAATTTAGCCCTTTCTTTTTTTGATGCTGATAAGCCCTTGGGAGCCATATGTGCGGCTCCTCGTAATTTTCTCGTGTGGGGGATTTTGTCCGGTAAAAAAGCCACGGGACACAACTGGGATGGTGAATTCCCAAACTTATGCCAAAAATTTCAAGCGATTTTTTCTGAAAATCCAGTAGTCACAGATGGAAAAATCCTCACAGCAAACGGGCCTGAGGCCGCGGAAATATGTGCGCTTGAATTTTTGAAATTGTTCACCTAAACTCCAGGTACTTCATTCAATTTCCTAAAAACAAAAAAAATGAGAAAATTGGCTCTCTTCTTGTGTGGGATCTTTATTTCTACCAATACTTTTGCCTATCAAGAAATCATAGGTTCTGATTTTATTGTCAAAAGTAAAAATTTAAATGATGTTCATGTAGTAGGAAAAGAGGTGGTTCAAGAATCAGATGTAGACGAAGACCTCATGATGCTTGCTGGAGAAACGATAATAAATGGAAATATTGGTGTGGATTTGATAGTAGTAGGAGGTGATATCGACGTGAGTGGTAATGTCGGAGATGACCTTCGAGTTTTTGGAGGGGAGGTGGCTTTAACAGGAAATGTAGAAGATGATATTCTAGGAGGGGCTGGAAGTTTTGAAATTAAAGACACTGCTCTTATCAAAGGGGATGTGGTTATTGGGACTGGAGATTTAGATTATGCGGGGATGGTACTTGGAAATGCCAAGTTTATAGCTGAAAAGGTCCATTTTCGTGGAACAGTAGATAAAAATGTAGTTATTCACTCGAAAAAAGTGAGTTTTCATCCAGACAGTCAGATCAGAGGGGATTTGCTGATAAAAGGTCCAGTGGAGTTGCCAGACTATACTGAAAATGTGGTAAAAGGAAGGATTAAGCATGTCCCAATAGTGAGCGCGGGTAGTATTTGTGGGGATATATTTGGGCCTATTTTTTATAAACTTCTTTTTCTTATTATTTTTGGATCTTTGTTTTATTTTTGGATGGAGGGATTCTGGCGGCAGGCTGCTGGGGAGATGGTCGAGCGAAAAGGGGTGAGTTTTCTCAAGGGGCTCGGGTATTTCCTATTATTCCCTCTGCTTATCATCCTTTTATTCGTGAGTATGATTGGGTTGCCTTTGGGGCTTTTTGGAATTTTTCTCTATATTTTTTCTTTTGTTCTTTATGAACTTATCATTGTGGTGGTTTTTACTGGATGGCTTGTAAACAAATTTTTTGGAAAGTATGTACTGAACTCTGCGCTCAAAAAATTTGGCATAATTGTGGTGATTGCTTTCCTTGTCACGGCGGTCAATGGGCTTGATTTCATTTTAGCCATCTTTGCCGTCGGAGCGCTGATTACGCTCAAACAACAAATCCTCAAAGAAACGCTCTCAAAAAAAGTGATTGTGCAAGTGGATACGAATCCAAAAGGGGAGACGCCGAAGTGCTAAATAGGTTCTTAGTTTTTAGAGCTTAGAACTTAGAACTTAATTTTTTTATGGCCTCTAAAGTTGTTATTTTGAGTCCATATTTTTTCGAAAATTCTGACACTTCTGTTTTGCATGCTTTTCTCCCTTTTTCATTAAGAATTTCACAGATCACTACGGTCGGGGTGGCTTCACATTTTTCCGCTAAAAATATGGCGGCTTCTGTGTGTCCAAATCGTTTTTGGTAGTCTTTTTCGGCTCTCAGAGGAAAAGTGTGACCAGGAATGACAAAATCATCATTTTTTGAGTGTGGATCAACGAGTAGTTGTATCGTCTGAGCTCGATCAGAGGCAGAGACGCCGGTGGAGATGCCTTCAGCCGCATCTACAGAAACGCAGAAGTTCGTCCCGTGTGGATTATTATTTTTTTTCACCATGAGGGGGATCTGAAGCCGGTCCAAAATGTCAGATTCACAGGCCACGCAGATCATGCCACGGGAATTTTGGAGCAAAAAATTTATTTTTTTGGGAGTCACGTATTCAGCTAATAAAAATAAATCGGCTTCACACTCGCGGTGTTCGTCAAAGACTACGATGAAATTACTTTTTTTGAGTTCGGCGCAAATTTGGTCGAGGGAGTTAGTTTTCATATTCGCTTCGCGCCAGGCACTAAAGTACCTGGTTAAAAATAAGATATATATTTATTTTTTGAGAGCTTTATTGAAGCTCCCTTTCTTTTTTAAGTATTTTGAAATCACAAGTCCAATGATGAAGAAAAATCCAGCGATGGTGAGATTTCGAGGATCCGTAAATGAGGCACCAAGAAGGACAAAAGTAATAGTCCCAGGGAGGATGCCGATGAAGGTACCAAGGGCAAAATCAAATTGTTTGATTTTTGAGATCCCGCAGGCGTAACTCACTAAGTCAAAGGGCAAAAATATTAGGCGCATAATAAGTGTTAGGATGAAGCTATTTTCACGTGCATGGGTATCAATTCGAGTGAGTAGTTTATTTTTTTTCACCATTTTTCCCATGATTTCACTTCCGAAGTATCTTCCGATCAGATAAGTAAAGTTTGCACTGAGATTGGCTCCGATAGTTGTATAAAGCAATCCTTCCCAGGCCCCAAAAATCAATCCGGAAACAACGGTGAGTATTGTTGCTGGGAAAAACACAACGGAACGAGTTGCATAGATAAGTATATAAAGCACCGGTCCCCACCAACCGAATTGAATCAGAAAATCTTGAATGATTTGTGGGTAATCGGTGAGCGGAATCTCAAATTCATAATAAAAGTAGATGGCGGTTCCGATGATGGCCAGCCAACCAATGAAGAGGGATAATTTAAGGATTTTGGCTTTCATTTGATTGGGAGCATAGGAGATTGAAGTGAAATGTAAAATTTGATTTTTTTACTTTTAAAAATAAGAAATAGGAAGCTCTTTCAGTAATTCGTTTTGTGGTAGATCATGCAGGAGATGGGTCATGAGGATTGAAGATAACATAAGGGGGGTGCTCCTTCGTGGGTGCAGCTTCGTGGATAAGATGGAGGGAATAATCATTTATTGGGCCGTAATTGCATTGGTTGTGGCTTCAATATTGCTTTCTCTTCTTGGCATTGGGGGGCAAATTCCCTCATTGGCCAAAGAGGTTATTATCCTCGTGGCGGTCATTCGGGTTGTAGCGATGATGCTTCGACGCGTATTGAGAGGGTGATCGTGTCTTGGGATACAAGATCACCAAGGGACGTAAAAAAAAGCCGGAGGGGAATCTCCTCTCCGGCTCGTTATTTTTTCAAATCCCTCTTTAATTCTCCCTAAACCCCTCTGTCAATTTAGTTCAAGAGTGTCTCCCCTTATCAGGGGAGCAAAGGGAGAGAAAGTGGTTATTGATTCTGTTGCTGCACCATCAATTCCTCTGGATTGGTCGTAATGATCCGGTGTTCTCCCTGACTGGCGATGATTTGGACCGCTACATGTTGATTCCCTGCAAAAAACACGCCTTGTCCCACTTCAGAATTGAGTAGGATAAATTTCTCTCGTTCAGTGAGATTAAACACTTTTTTGAGTGTTTCAGCAGCGGCTGGGGCTTGTTTGAGCAGAAGTTGTATCGAGGAGTTGGTAATAATTGGTTTTCCCCATTCTGATCGGAGGAAATCCTCTACATCTTGGGTGATTGTAGTGATCCCGAGGTAGTACTTCCGTGCTCGTTTGGCGAGATTGTGAAGGAATCTCCCGGAATCCTCGTACTGGATCAATGTCCAGGCCTCGTCTATCACAAGCATTCGTTTTTTCATTTGTGATCGGACTTTGTTCCAGATGAAATTGAGCAATATATACATGGCAATTGGTCGGAGTTGATCTTCGAGATCTCGGATGCAAAAACAAATGAGTCCAGCTCCTAGATCCACATTAGATTGTTCTGAAAACAATCCAGAAAAAGTTCCTTCGGTATATTTTTCGAGTCTCACGGCCATTCCTTTTCCGCCTTCCATAGAGACCAAAACCTTTTGAAGGTCCTTCATGGTTGGCATTTCATACTGGGTAGGATCTTCGATTTGTCCAGTGATACCCTTGATTTCATAAGTTTGTCGGAGGGCTTTGTCCATCAGAGCATCTTCTTCGGCTGTTAATTTCCCAAGCATGATGTTCATGAGTCCTGTTAGTGTGAGGATATTTTCTCGCAAAAGATCTTCGGTTTTAGCTTTTTCTGTTCCCATGGTGGGAGAAGGAAGATCAAAAGGATTAATACGATGTGGCGAAGTCAATGAAATCTTTGTGTATGTTCCTCCCACAGTTCGTGAGAGCATTTCATACTCGTTTTCTGGATCGATCACGATCACATCCGTCCCCATCATGAGAGATCGGAGGATTTCTAGTTTTGTTGTGTAGGATTTTCCTGCTCCAGATTTCGCGAAGATGACCGAATTGGCATTTTCCAATTTGAATCGATCAAAAATCACGAGTGAGTTGTTGTGTCGATTGAGTCCGTAGAGGATCCCTTCGTTTGAGGTCAATGTATTTGAGACAAATGGAAAAGTGGTTGAAAGAGGCGCTGTATTCATGTTTCTCAGTACTTCCACCATGTCAGTTCCTTGTGGGAGTGTGGATTCAAAAGCTCTCTCCATCCGAAAATCAGAAGATTTGGTCATCACGAGTCGTCCTCCGAGGATAGTTTCTACCTGCTTGGAGATGTATTTTAACTGTTCTTCCGTATCTCCGTAGACGGTGATATAGAGTCCCACTTGAAAAAATCTTTCTTTTCCTCTCACTAGATCTTGTCGGAGTTCTTGTGCGTCTTCGAGCGCGGTATCGAGAGAAGCACTTTCTACGATTCCTTTTTTTTGATTGATGTGTTTGGTCGATCGCATTTGAGCCACTTTTCTTTTCAAAATCTGCAACATGCGATCTGATTGGGTCGGATACACAAAGATCGAAATATCAAGCGAAGCGTCATAGTTAATAATCTGGTTGAGCCAGTTGGTGTCCAAATAACGTGGATAATTAAAAACCATGAAGGTTTTGACATGCATATCATTGAGTCTAAATTTTTGCGTTGAGATCTCTACTGAAGTGGGAGCGATGAGATCTTTGATCGTGACGGTCCCTTCTTGGTATAGTTTTTCATTTTCAATAATCTTTTTCTTTATCTCAGGAGTGAGTTTGTGTTTATCTTTGTACGGATCATAGTTTACGACAAAACTATCGATATCATCCAGAGCCTCTTGCTGTTCTTGCTTTCTTTGGGCTGCTTCGGCTTTGTTTTTATCGACGTGGGCTTTCCACTTTTTACCGACCCAAGTTTTTGGTTCTTTCACAGCGGTTGCTTCCGCTTTTTCGTCTTTTTTGACGGGAGCAGTAGTGGTTGTTTTTGGATCCGTTTTTGTAGTTGTTGCCATAAGTCTTATAAAATTCCTGATATTATAGCACAAAAATGGGGTGTTTTACAAGGGTTTTTACCTGAAATCACAAATTCCAAATAACAAATGACAAATGAAGCAGGACCTTGGGTTCTGCTTTTTTTGTGTAAAATATAAAAACGATGATATTGTCCATTTTTTTGGACGCTTTTAAAATCACTTATTTTAGCAAAAAAATTAAGTTTTTTTTTCTTTTTTCTTTTTTTTTATTTGACAGTAGGATTGATCTATGATAAGAGCATATTACTTTGTCATTCTTAGATTTTCGGGTCAAACGCAACACAAGGAAGATTCATAGTTAGGATAGG
>CAYFMH010000018.1:0-24511 GCA_964344165.1 uncultured Candidatus Peribacteria bacterium
TTCGTTACTTTTGCTCTTATTTTTGAAGCTCTTAAATTATGTTAACACGCCCTAGCAAAATGGCGCTCTATTGAAACAACAACCGAAGACATTCCCCCCATTTCTTTTTTAATTTTCATAGAACCAATTCTTGCATCATTCATGGTACATCCGAATTTTCCAGCCGCCCTGTCTACTTCTTCTATTAACTTATGAGTTGGCCATATTGCTTCTATTTGCGATTTTTCTCTCTCAAAATTAGCAACTAATTCGTCCATTCTAGCTTTTGCTCTTGCTTCTCTATCTGCTTGTTTTTTGGCTTCAGCTTCTTCTGTAAGTTCACACTCTCCAGTGACCGGCTCAAATATATAATCTGGCCCTTTAGTTTTTTTACATTGTTCAGTCTTATCATTAATTTGACTTGCTTGTGTTTTTACGCAATATTTTTTTGTGGGATCATATTCATAATCTTCTCCTTTGTTTTTCTTGCACTCCTCCTCTTTCATCCTTTGTTCAGCATCAACTGTAAGTTCACAAGTATTGGCCCCCTCGTTATATTCATAATCAGCCCCTTTCTTAGAGCATGCATCTTTTTTTGCAGTTTGTGCTTCACTTTCACAAGTACTACGATACAAACTATCATTTAATGGTTGGTTATTGTTTCGACAGGTTTGTTCTGCGGCCTGTAAATCTCGTGCTGCTCGTTCTTCCATGCCTGGAGGAGGCGTTCCTATCATTTCTTTCGCATCTGCTACACACTTCTGCACAGCTTGCTCTTTCCTTTCTGCAATACATTTATCCATATCAAATCCTTCAGCTGCTAGTTCTGCCACTGACTCCTCTACCGCAGGAGCACCACTACCGCCCCCCCCCTCAGCTGGAGGCTCTGGTGTCTCAGCTTCTGTTTCTCCTGAAGCCGAAGCTGTCGTTTCTTCAGAACCTACTGCTCCCCCACACTGCTTACTCTTATACCCATTCCAAGCAGACACAGACCCGGCCCCAAAGTCTCCATCAATCGCCTTTTTATAAAACCCCGCTTCTTGGAGTTTGGTCTGGATAGTTTTTCTTTCTGTTTCGGAGAGAGCTTTAATCTCTTCTGCACTCGCACAGGCGCAGGGATCAGCACCAGAACAGGTTGCGGTAGATTCAGTGGCTCCTTCTGCTCCTTCGGATTCTCCGGACGGCCCGGCGGTTGGGTCAGTTTCTTCACTTTCATTCCCTGTCCCATCAGCGCTGCTCGCTTCTGCCATATTTCCGATTTCTGCTGGATCCACTGGTGGTACTTTACAACTCCCGCTCGCCACACATTTACTTGTCGCATTGACCTTGATCTTCACATCATCTGTCCCATCTCCATCAAGATCGACAGGTATACCTGCCCCGACATTGATTATTTTTTCTTCGCCGGCTTTGCCTACTTTTATCACCACGGCCCCTTCTTTGACTTCTTTGATATGCACTTTGTAAGTTTTTCCTCCCCAATCAATAGACAGGAGATTTCCTTTATCCAACTTTGCCCGGCGTCGATCGCCTTTTTTTGGTTTTTTTGGGAGTTTGAGCTCGGTGGGGAGTTTTTTTAAGTTTTCTGAAGAAGGATTTGTAGGAACCACTTCTTCCCCAGCTACTTGCCCAGATATGTCTCTAGATGGAGAAGGGATTTTGGCCGCAGGATCTTGGCTTGCAGGAGGAAGAGAAGCAAAAACACCCCCAGAAAGACTCACCAATAAAACTCCCCAAATCAGTATTTTTTTCATTTTCATTTTTTGAACCTTCCGGATTATACCATGCTACAGCAAAAAAAGAAAAAGTTTTTTTAATCGATAAATCTTTGACAAACCCTTTATTGTTCTTACAATCTCTCTCGCTTTGTTCTTTTTATAGCGAGATGATTTTTGGGATAATCCTTATTGCTGGCGGCATTGCCGTGATCGTCTACACCAAACAAGTCGGTGATTTTACCGGCGCGATTGGCTGGGTCGAGAAGTATTTTGGCCAGGGGAGTACCTATTCTTTCATCAAGTTTGTGGGGATCTTCCTGATATTCTTTGCCTTTGCTTGGATGAGTGGCGGACTTGAGGATTTCATCTGGAACAAGTTTGGTCTTCTCTTCGGGAGAGGTCAAGAAGGTTTGTAGGAGTTCTTTTAAAAATTTCGGTTAAAATTAAGAAGTTTGTCCCGAGTACTCGGGATGAATTTAGGAAAAAATAACAAAATTTTGTCTACAAAGAAGAGATTGAGGACAGATGAAATTTTGAGACGAGGCATGACGGAATAAGTGAAGCTTTCTGGAAGGAAGCAGAACTAATGAAGTCCGTGCCGAGGAGGGGCTATAGCTCAGCTGGCTAGAGCACCTGCTTTGCAAGCAGGGGGTCAAGGGTTCGAATCCCTTTAGCTCCACCAAAAATTTTCGAAGAAAATTTTTAAGAATGAAGTAGAAGAATGTAGAGTAAGGATGAAGGTTGAAATAGGGGTTTTTGAATGGTGAGTAAAAAATTACAAAATCTAAGCTATAAAGGTTAATATTAAGGACAGGTTAGATTTTGAGAGGAAGGATTCCGGAGTACTGTAGTCAATTTGTAAAACAAATTTGTGAAAGTGTGGAGGAAATCCTGACGAACGAGCCGGTAGCTTCAGCCGACGCCATGGCTATGGCTGACAGGCAGTCGGTAGAGCAGCCCCGAAAGCGTTCGGGGTTGGCCGTGGGTTCGAATCCCACCCAGTTCTTTGACAATTCATTAATTAAAATTAAGAAAAAATTATTAGACGAGCCGGTAGCTCAGTCGGTAGAGCAGTAGCCTTTTAAGCTATTGGCCGTGGGTTCGAATCCCACCCGGCTCACCACATAATTTTTTTAATTTTTTGATTATGGCTTGGGCTTACATTTTACAAGGTAAGTTTTTTTATGTTGGGAGTACGGTCGATTTAGAAAAAAGACTGCTTCAGCATAAAAGAGGCCATACTCATACGACAAAAAGGATCGGTGATTGGGCTCTTGTTTGGGAAAAAGAGTTTGCTGAGTTGAAGTTAGCAAGATCAACGGAAAGAAAAATCAAAAACTGGAAAAGCAAAAAAATGATTCAACTTCTAATTGATGGTAAAATTGATGTTTAAAAAATGAAAATCCACATCGAAACACTGGGTTGTAAGATGAACTTTTTGGATTCGGAAAAATTAGAGTCCCAACTTATAAAAAGAGGATTTGTTTTTGGTGATAAAGATCCGGACTTTACCATTATCAACACTTGTACGGTTACCAATACGGCTGACAAAAAATCACGAATCAAAGCTAAAAATGCACTCAAAAACGTGAAAAAAGTGATTGTGATGGGGTGTGGTGCCAAGGCCATGGCGTCCAAGTGGTCTGATCTTGACTGTGAAGTGTGTCCGGATGTGGGGGACGTTTTGGATTTTTTTGAAAAACAAAAACCATCCTCGATCCCCGAGCTCCCGGTGATTTCCAAAAAAATAGAAAGAACCCGAAAATTTGTAGAAATTCAATCGGGTTGTGATACTTTTTGTGCGTATTGCATTATTCCTTTTGCTCGTGGACGGTCGCGAAGTCGATCAGCGGCCCAAATTATTGCTGAAATTAAAAAATTAGAAGACCAGGGATATCAAGAGATCGTTTTGACGGGGATTAATTTGGCTGCCTGGGGCGCAAGTCATACGAACAAAGCATCAGAAAGTCAGTTTGCTTCCCTTTTGTCGCAGATTTTGCAGCAGACGGGGATTCCGAGAGTCCGGATCTCTTCGGTGGGAGCTCAGTTTTTGGATGACCCATTTTTTGAGATTTTTTCAGATAAGCGAATTTGTGATCATCTGCATATTTCCATTCAGTCCGGTTCTGATTCAATTTTAAGTAAAATGAATCGTGGCCATCGAACGAAAGAAATCCGAGATGCCGCTCAAAAAGCTAAAAATGTGAGAAAAGATGTGGCGATTACCTGTGATATTATTGTGGGATTTCCGGGAGAAACGGACCAAAATTTTCAAGAAAGTGTTGATTTGGCTCAAGAGTTGGGATTAGCGAAGCTGCATGTTTTTCCGTTTTCTCCACGGGCTGGGACTTTGGCCGAAAAAATGAAAGATCAAATCTCAGAAGAAATTAAAAAAGAACGAGCGGAAAAGCTCCGATTGGTGGGAGATGAGCTGAGACTGGATTTTTTACAGCAGAATTTAGGTCAAAAAAAGCAGGTTCTCTGGGAAAAAAAAGAGATAGGAATGACGACCAATTTTATCCAGGTGAAAAAATCTGGGACAATTGAAGAAGGTTTGGAGGAGGTGTTTTTGACCAAGGAAAATGTGGTTTAGTAAAAAAGGGGACGAACGGAGCCTAAGCTCCGTCCGTTTCTTCAGTTACTTTTTTGCCGATAGAGGGAGGCCCGAGAGCGAGTCTTTTGGGAAAAGTAATGATTAGCCGAAAGAGTACGGCGACGACACTTCGGACCCAGATCCCGAGCACTATCCCGAGGAACACCCAGCTCAAGAATGCCTCGATAGGCATTACTTCTAGGAGCATTTCCCATTCTTTTGGGAGGGTGATTTGTTGAATTCCCCATTCAACGCCTTCACGGCTTTTTTTAAGAAGAAATTGATTGTAGAGTGGGTAGAATCTGAGAGCCAAAAGGCTAATCCCACATTCAATTAGAGGCCAGAAAAGGGGGGTTAAGGCAAAACCTAGTCTGTTCATGAAGTTTCTCCCAGAGGTTTCTGAAACAAGAAAAAATACTTCTTTTCATAAAAAACATCGTCACTTGCTTCAGAAATGGCGAAAAAGAACAAATGTTTTCTAAAAATAAATAGTTTACTTTAGAAAAACATGGTTTTAGTACTGAGAATTTGCTTTTTAGTCAAGAGAAAGAAGAAGATTTGACTTTTCGATCGTTGAAAATAGACTCCTTACAGCTGTTTTGGGATATTAGAAACTTGAACTTTTAATTTTGAATCTGGCAAAAAACAGAATTTTACCTAAAAATTAAACGAAATGGACAGGTAAAATTCTGAGAGGAGAAGACGACGCAATAAATGAAGTTTTTCACGGTAGTGAAAACGGAATAATGAAGTCGTCTGCGACGACGGGGCATTAGCTCAGCTGGCTAGAGCGCTTGCATGGCATGCAAGAGGTCATCGGTTCAAGTCCGATATGCTCCACCAAATCGTTACTTTTACCACAAAAGTCCGTTTTACCGCTTAATGAAGGCGGTTTTTGCGGTTCACTACACTTTTTTCCAAATTTTCTTTTAAACAAGTATTTTCCTAGTTCTGAATACTCGCAATGCAAGTCCTCGTCTTGTATTTCGACGTTTTCGAAGAAAAGTTCGATACACTTTCTTTGCTCCTCTTTTTTTAGGAGTTCAAAGTGAGTTGTAAGAGCCTTTCCGATAAAAATAAATTTTTCTACCGCGTCGAGATAAGCTCGATTTGCATTTAAATCATCCTCCTTGAGTCTTTCATATATTTTCGCTCTTTCATCCTCTATCATCTTTCGCTTTTCCTTGAATCTTTCGGCCGTGTAAACCCCCTCATCATACCCGTTTTCGAGCCGATCCACTTTTTGATCGAGTATTTTGAGTTGTTTTTGTGATTCCTCCCATGCTTTTTTGTTTTCATTTCTGGCTTGTTTCTTTAAAATTTTAAGATCTCTTCTTACTCTTTCTAAAAAATTTTTATCAAGCTCCAATCTAAACATTGATTGAGAGATCAAATCCAACACATCATCTACACGAGGAGAGGCGGCCTTTCTCCCTCTCACCCAACAAGTCGAAGCTCCACACCCTCCTCGTCTTTTACACTCCAAATAAACATATTTTTTGTGTTTAGATGGCGAAAGAAAATAACCGCACCCACACTTTACTTTCTTTTTTAAGAGATAATTGTGAGATCTTGATCCACTCACCCTATTACTTTTTAATCGTACTTGAACTCGATTAAAAAGCTCATCCGAAATACAACGCTCATGATTACCTTTATACTCCACTCCCGCCCAAATAAATCGTTGTATATAAAACACACTCTTCAAAACAGTTTCTAATGTAGTAGGAGTGATAGGCTTCCCATTGATCCCGGTAAGCCCTCTTTTTCCCATTTCTATCGACAAGGTATAGATCGAATAATTCCCCGTATCAAATAACTCAAAAGCTTCTCGAACAAGAGGGAATCTCCAATCGGGTAATTTTTGCCCGTTAGCTGTACCGCCCTTTTTTTCTTCGCTTGTCGGCACTCGAAACCCCAAAGGCGGCTTTCCGAGGAAATACCCCTTTTCAATCCATACTTGCATACGATTATTTACCTGTCGTTTATTTTGCTCTCGCTCTAGTTGTCCATTTGCCGCGATAACTGTTTCGATAAACCTTCCCTCCGGAGTGTCCTCAAACCGAAAATTCAAACACTCTACTCGTACTCCACGAGACGCAAAAGCCTCTCTCAATTTCCAATGAAACACTACATCCCTCGCCAATCGTTTCAAATCATCGAAAATAACTACAAACCTTCTACGAGGATTTTTGTCGATGAAATCTAGTATATCTCTCATCGCCGGACGGCTCCAAAAATCACCCTCTCCCGTAAAAGTGTCCGGGAAAACTCCCGCAACTGGTAAATTCTTTAATTTACAATGTGCCCTCATCCCTACTTCTTGACTCTCCAACCCATTCCCTTCTAATTCTTGTCTTTTAGTTGAAACTCGAGGATATAAAAGAGCCTCTTCTTCCGGAATTTTTTCACCATCTTGTAAAGCGACCTCCTTTTGTTGTTTAAACAAAAATCGCTTCGTTTTGTAATCGAAAGAATCGTTGTTGTATCGGATAATCATTGTTTCTTCTTTTTCTTAGGATCCTCTTCGGCCATAATTTTAATTTGCTCAATTTGAGCTCGAATATACTTCTCATCGAACCCCATTTTTCGGAGCTCATCCGCTATTTGATCAATAGGCTTTTTTGGTTCTGCTATTCCAAAAAATATGCTCACGGGGACGCCGTAATATTTAGCGATCCTTTTTAGCCCCGTAAAATAACGATCTATATATTTCCCCTCGACTATCCAATCATAAGAAGAAACAAATCCCGAAGTGTGTTTTGCTTCCGATCCAGCCACTTGCCCCAATTTAGCCTTATTAACCTTCCTTTCGTCCCTTCGACGAAGTTCTTCTAATTTCTGCTTAATGTAATCTCGATCGAAAATGAACATATTTTTAATGGTTAAGCGTTATGTTTATATCATCCGGCCTATTCTCTTTTATGATTTTCTTATGCTCTTTGCTCAATTTCCCCCAATTATGAGCTATTTTCTCAAGTTTTTTTAATCGCTTTCTTTTTACAATTGTTGCGCCTTTTTCATTACATCCTTTACATTCATATACATTGTTGACATAAGTAACCTTGTTGTGAGAGCCACATCCGACATTATCCCTTCCAAAGCGTTGAAAAAACCTCATTTTACAGATTCAAATATTATGTAATTTATAAACTACATAATACATCAACCATTAAGAGAAGATTAACAAGGTCGGTATTTCATGAAAATTTCATTAAAAAATAGGATTTATGAGAATTTAGAAAGTAACTCCGCTTTTTCTTTATCGGAAATATCCATCTTCATAATTTGATCAAATCTTTCATTTTTTTGTCCTCCTTCTATGCGAACAGTATTCCCGACTCCCGATCCCGTATTTCCATCTCCAAAAGATTGATAAATTTTTATCATATCTTGAGGATCTGCTTTTTTGAGTGTTTCGACCGATACGTCAAACACGGCCGCAAGTTTCAATAGGTTCTTTTGATTCAAGTTATCTAATACTCTCTTGGCTTTAGACTTTTTATTTTGTTTAAGCGTTTCTTTTGACGCTCCTAGCTTTTCCCCGAGTTCTTCATCCGAACCTATACGATTCAAATACATTAACATCCTAACAAATCTTACTGTTTCTTTCGGATCAAAATCTAAATTAGTAGAAGTCATGTTTTGAGGCTTATTTAGTGGCTTGACGGATGTCAATCCTATTTTTTCGCACCCTAATATATACCTTTCATAAAAAAAAGCAAAGAAAAATAAAAAATATTCAAAATATTTGATTTTATCTGTATAAAAGTTATTAAATTTGTAAAAAAATTATTAAAATAATAAAAAAGTTTTGACTTTGAATAATTTTTTAATATAAATAGTACAGTTTTATATAAAATTTAAGATTTTAAACCATGAAAAAGTCAAATGAAGATAAATCGGTAGTTGTCGGAATCAAATTCAACCCCGACCAAGCCGCGATAATCGAAAGACACAAAGGACTCAATTCTCGATCGGCCTTTATCAAGGGATGTATAAATTTCTATCTAACTCATCACCGAGGGCAAATGCCACTTCCCGAGAATTACCCAAACAACAAAAGAAGTCTTAATCCAAGCAGTCAATGAAAGAAAATATAGGAGTTATCGGATTCAGATTAAAAAAAGGAGATTTAAACAATCTCGTTCCTCTTTATGGGGAAGTAAGAGAATTCACCGAAAAGGACGAGCAAGAATTTTCCCGTCAAATTATCTCTCTTATAGAGCTTTTACAACGAAGGATCCCCAAACATTTACTCGATAAATTGTAAAAATGAAAACCTTTTGGAAATCACTACTCAAAAAAATTACCGAAGCCAATTCATTTTGGAGGATCTTTGACGAATGGGCGCCTTCTATCGCCCTTGTTCTTACCTTTGTTCTCTTATTTATTAACCCATAAACTCATGAAGAGAAACCTTTACATCTCCGGCCTAGAGGCTATCGGCCTCTTGCTTCTCATCCTTGCGATGGGATATTTCCTAGGAATTAAAATCTTGGCGTGTTTGGCCTTGATAGTAATCCCGACTTATCATTTCTTTTATCGTCGCCTCGAAAGAGTGATAAAAATTCGACACAAAGGAGCTCAAGAGCTCTTAGAAGTCGGCGACATCCTTATTTCTTTCGTTGAAAGAAACACGCGCTTTCTAGACGACGACGGACGCTACATAAAAGAGGTACGTCCCGAATTTACAGAGCTTAAATCCAAATTTTTCAAAATTGGAGACTCGCTTTGTGGATATGTGGTTTGCAAAAAACCAAAAAAATAACCTCCCGAAATCGAGAGGCTACTTTTCCTAACTTCATTGTACAAATGAAAATCTCAATTACAACCATTCTTAATTTACAAGCTCAAAAAGGCGGAACTATCGGCTCCGCAATAAGCCACCTTCGAAAAATCGGCGTAAAAGAGCGATACGTTTATGAATGGCTTAAATTCTTTTTCCGGCTCCCGCACAAGTGGGATCCGGAAAATCCTTCTATTTTCAAAAAGTCGGCTCCCAAAGCCGCGACTATTTCCTATTAAAATTTTCCACTATGAAAACTACCAAAAAAATACCTCGCGGATTTGTTTTGAAGTGCATAAAAAACAAACCCACAGAATTTGAATCGAGATTTTCTCTTACTCAAGTTCTCGCCTGTATGGAGATCTTAGAAGCCTTTCTTGATGAACACAAGGACGATCAAGAAAAACAACTCTACACGAGCAAATTCATGAGATACCTCATAAAAGAATCTCTCAAAATTCAAATTACGAACGGACTCAATAAAAAAAGAGCCGCTCTTCGTTCTATCACTTAATTTAAAATTTATCATGGACACACCAAAAAACGCCAGTCCTAAAAATACTCACTGGAAAAACCTGTTTGACTATGAGTTTTTAGGCTCTCACAACCTCAACAAAGGGGAAGAGATCGTTTGTACTATCAAAACGATCGAAAAAGAATCCGTCAAAACTGATCGGGGAGAAGAAGAGCTCCCCATCGCTTATTTTGACGGAGACTTTCCAAAAATGGTTTTAAACAAAACCAACTGTAAAACTATTTCAAAATTTTACAGTCCCCAAACTTCCGATTGGATCGGAAAAAAGATTCAGATTTACGCTACCACCACCAAAGCTTTTGGAGAGATGGTCGATTGTCTCCGTGTAAGGGATTTTATCCCCCGGGAAGCCATAGACAACGCTTCCGCTCTCAAAAAGCTCAAAGCTTGTAAAACACTCGAAAAGCTTCGAGACATTTACAAGTCCCTTCCTCCGGCCGAACAATCTGACTCGGAAGTTATTACTCTTAAAGATCTCTTAAAAACTAAATTATCATGAAAATTATCAATGTAGATCAAGGGAGCCACAAATGGCTCCAAATCAGACTCGGCAAAATCACCGGAACTCGACTAAAGGACGTATTCGCCACAAACAATTTACCACTTGTAGATAAATTGATTGCCGAAGAACTCACCGGACAAGCTCCGGAAGATCGAGTAACCGAAGCTATGCAAAGAGGCATAGAAGAGGAACCAATGGCACGGAAAGCTTATGAAGAACTCACCGAAGAAGAAGTCGAAGAAGTGGGACTTTGCGTACACGACAAATACGAATGGCTCGCCCTTTCTCCCGACGGATTGATCAAGAGAAACGACGTTTATCGGAAAGGCGTGGAAATCAAAAGCCCTTCAAGCGCCAAACACATCGAATACATCCGAATCAATCGGATCCCGAATGAATACAAAGCCCAAGTAATCAATTATTTTCTCGTTTGTGAAACGCTCGAGAGCCTTGATTTTGTCTCCCACGATCCAAGGGTAAAGATCAAGCCCTTGCACATCGTAAACATAACAAGAGATGAGCTTTCCGACGACATAAAAGAAGCGGAAACCAAGCTCTTAAAATTTCGCGAAAAGTACGAGAAATATCACGATCAAATAATCTTTTAGTTCATGCAAAAAAACGGATTCACCTGTTACGGCGAAGTAGAAGGAGGGAAATTGAAATTAAAAAACAGAACCCTCCTTCGACAACGCATTTCCGGACTCCGGGGAAAAGTTCAAATACACTTTCAAGAAGATAAAGAAAAGCCCCGTTGCTCTACGCAACAACACCGATACTATCGAGGCTTCGTCCTTCCCCCCATTGCCGAACATCTCGGATATACCAAAAAAGAAGCCCACGACGCCTTGAAATGGGAAATCCTCGTCGATACAGATTGCCCCCTCCCAAAAGTCCCGAGTACCGCCGATTTTTCTACAACTGAATTTGTGGACTTTGTAGATAAATCGCGCCAATTAGCCGCCGATGAACTCAAGATTTTTATCCCCTTGCCGGACGAATATGGATTTAATTTTTACCTCCCTTCTCAATATGAACAATCGCTTAAAACAACACCAAAAGATAATAAAACTCTTTCTCAAGTCTAAAAAAGAATGGCTCACTATCGGAGAGCTTCAAAAGCTCCAAGAAAGCACAAGTGATCTTTTTGTCGGCTATGAGATAAACACAAGAGTAAGCGATCTCACTCTCGACGATCAAGGGAATAAAAAAACAAGAAACAAAACCGAATTCGTTTTGCACTCACGGACAAAAGAAGGAACCCGATTCAAAGAGTACCGACTCGAGAACTCAAGCGATCATTACCCAGATAGAAAGCAAACCTCCCTTCTTCCCGCTCCACCTCCCTCTCAAACAAACCTTTTCAATTTCATAATCTCCTAAAAAAAAATGGCAAAAATCCGAGGCATAAATCCCGAATTTTGGATCGACGACGACATCGTTGAACTATCCTTCGAAACCCGACTTTTCTTTATCGGATTATGGAATTTCTCGGACGACAACGGCGTTTTTGAGTGGAAACCGAAGACCCTCAAAAGAAAAATCTTCCCGGACGACGAGATCGACATAAACAAATTTTTGAAACAACTGGAAAAAAAACAGATCAAAAAATTTACCTACAAAAAAAAGTCGTACGGGATCGTCGTAAATTTTCACAAATACCAAAAACCGGATAGGCGCTACTGGAAAGAACTCATAAAAGATTTTAAAGATATAAAATCCGAAATTCTCGCTTCACAAAAGGATCCGGGGAATCCCGAAAAGTCCCGCGTGCTCACACGTTGCCCCTCTACTGATAGTGAAGGTGATAGTGAATGTGAAGGTGAAGTTGTATGTGAGAGTGAAAAAGGCGAAAAAAAATTTTTTTCGCCCACACCCGCACAATTAGCAAAAGAATTTTTCAAAAATGAAGAAATGCAAAAAAAAGCCGCTCAATACCTTTCCGAAAGGAATAATGCGGATCTCAAATTTTGCGAAAACGAAGTAAAAGAATTCGTCGAATACTGGATTGAAAGAACTCCGAGCGGAAAAAAACAGTTGTGGGAAACCAAAAAGACCTTTGAAATCAAACGAAGGCTTTCCGGATGGTTCAGAAATATAAACAACTTTCCGAAAAGAAAAGGATCCACACACTCAAAAAATAAGTGCTCGGACGATCTAAACGATATTTATAACTCAAAACTCTAAAAATGAGCAAATCAAAAGAAGTAGCGGAGGCTTTTACACACGAGATTTTCTACCAAGAAGGAAATACGCTCACTCAAGTCCGTTGTACAACAAATGAAGCAAAAGCCGCCCTTGAAGCGTGGAAAATATGGCGTCCCGTTCCTGTGCCAAACAAAAAAGACCCTAAAAGATCGTGCCGCATGATTAACCCCCAAAAAGTCGATACGATCAAACGATTTAGATATTTAACCCCTTAATTATCATGAAAAAACGATTATTACCTATGAACGTACTTGAAGAATTATCTGAGCACGCAAGGCTTGCCGATAATGCGATACAAACAGTTAGACAAAATATGTATAACGAAGAAAGAGGCGTACAAATGAAGCTTCCACCTTCCAAGGAGGCTTTATCAAACGCTCACCGACTAATCCTAAGAATGAGCGACCTCGTGAACACTTATGTTGATAAGCCTCAATAAGAAATGGAAGAAGTACCCCCTACCAAAAAGAAGCTTGTATGGTTTTTAGAAAGCACTATCAAGCTCCTTGAAAATGAAAAAATTTACTCCGACGAAAAAAGAAAAGCCCGACTTGATCGTGGAATAACAATCGCTCAAAAATTATTAAGAAAGTACCATCTATAGACCAATTCTAAACTTTAAAGGTGTATTAGCTTTCTCTAAAGCCTTGATAACTTCACTTGAAGGATATGCAATCTCTCTTGCAACATCTAACGGCGTTAAACCTGCATTAGTACGGGCGAGAGGATTTGCCCCTTTTCTGGTTAAAAATCGAATAATTTTTGCATTTTCCGGAAGTCTATTTGAAGCCGATTTATGGAGAGGCGTTTCTCCTAAATTATCTTTAGCGTTTATATCCGCTCCATTAAAGAAAAGGTTCCACACGGCTTTTAGTTTTCCTCTAAATGCCGCTTGATGTAGTGGAGTTTCACCCAGTTCATTACGAGCCTCCACATCCGCTCCAAATTCAACCAACATTTGAATTTGCTCCTCATTTCCCCAAAAAGCGGCTCTATGAATAGCGGTATTTCCCGATGAATCCCGAATATTCACATCTGCCCCATGAATAAGTGCTATACGAGCTTGATAAGGATCTTTCCATGATACGAGCTCATGTAGATTAACAATTCCAGGATTTTTAAATATTTTTCTTTGAAACCACCGAATCAATCCTATTCTTTCTTCTTTTGCACCAAAAAGTGAGCGGAAAAATCGGATTGGTTCCGTATTTAAGTCTTGTATTTCAACTGGTGGAGGAGATTCTTCTTTTTCTTCTGTTTTTGAAACAGCTCTTTGTCGTTTTCTTTTATAAATTTCAAGCGCTTCTTCTCGACTTAATAAACGATCTTCCTCCATTACGATTTTTCTGTACTCTGTGTCGGGAAGTGTTTCAGGTGTAAGAGTCTCTTCGTTGATAGGATGAAGACACTTAAAAAGATCAGAAAAAACATCTTCTTTATACCTTAATACCTCTTTTCTTACATGAGGAGAAATATGGGGAAGCTCCCCCAAAATTAACTGCTCAATCGGAAACGCTACCTCTTTATGACGATCTGTGTACATATTTGAAATAGGAGCTTCTCGTTCAAAATCTCCCATTGCTTCACTAAAAAAATTACAAAAAATAGCTCTGTGATAATCCGCCATTTGTATATCTTTTGTCCAAAAGTACAAAACACAAATTACCCTTTCTCGATAATCTCGACAAAGGATTTCTCGAAGTTCTTCTGGTGTTGTTGCTTGGTTTTTTAAATGCTCAAGCTCTTCTTGGGAAAAACCTGTAGAGGGAGGACTATCTTCTTTTTGAGGTTCCATGCCTCCTCATTACGCATTATACAGGGAAAAGTCAACTCTTAGTCGGTCTGTTCTGGAAATATAGTGGCCTTCACCTCTTCGTCCTGTAAGAGTTGGGTAAGAAATGCTTTTTTTTGTTCTGGTGTAGCAGTTTTCAAGCCTAGCCCATCAAAATCTCCATATTTTTCAAGAAATTCATACCCTTCCTCAAGGTCGCTCATCCCACTTATAATATCTCCCAATATGGTTTGAAGGCTTCTTACGCATGGGGGAATCTGATTTGGATCTAATTTTATTCCTTTAGAAATCAATAGTTTATGAAAGGGTAAATATATTTCTACTTGCTCCTGATTTAGAGCTTTTCTTTGTGTTTCTGTTAACAAGGAGTCTCTCTCAAGAATATCTGAGGCTTCTTGTTCCGGATCGTGATAAGGTTGTTCTGCCATTTTAATCAGCTAAAACTATCGCTCTAACCTGCTCATCAGCGAATAGTTCTTGCAAGAATTCTTTTTTAGCTTCTGATGTTGCATTTAGTAAACCTATCCCTTCAAAATCTCCATATTTTTCTAAAAACTCGTATGCTTCATCAACAGTATAAGTACCACACGTCATTCCCAACAACACATCATACAAACTTTGCACTGCTGGTGGTATCTCTTTAGGATTTAGTTGAAGCCCTCTCTTGATTAATAGCTCATGAAAAGGATACACTCTTCTTGCAATATCTCTGTCCATCTCTTTCCTCTCTTCATCTGACAATAAAGAGTCACTTTCCAATGCTTCTTGCTCTCTTTCGGTTAAATCATTGCCGACAAATTTTTCTGCCATTTTAGTAATTGTTAAGGAGTAACTGATATGCTTCTTGCATTGTAATTTTTCATTCTATCCATTATTTCTTTAATCATTGTATTCTCTTTTTCCGTAAGTTGCCTATTTTCTTTTGTCGCCTTTCTTTGAATGTCACCAATATATTTTTTCAATTTCTTTCCATAATCATGCACAAAATCCGAAAAATATCTCTCCGTCGCCATGAAATGCAAAGCCCCGTTTTCCGGCTTATTTGTCCGCAAGAACTGATTCAAGCCCTCAAAAGGAGTCATCTGATCACGAACCCTCGCGAAGTTTCCATAGAGCGATTCTATACTATTAGTACCGCTCAAACTGTCAAATGACTGAACCATGTCCAGTTTGGCCTGTTTCAGATCTTCGAATAACCTAGGGAAATTACCTAGATACTCCTTTGCTCTAGCAACATCTACATTTATTCGTCCACGTCTAGGAGTTTCTTTTCTATACATTCCCTGTGTCTTCTCCATAAGATCAAATACAGCTTGTCTATCTCCAAAAACGTCCTTGTACTCCTTAGCAACTGTTGTCCTATCAAATTTCTGAGCTGTTTCTTCTATAACTCCCCTCACTTTTGCAAAAGTGTCTTCGTCCAGAGTTTGGAGCTTAGAAAATCTCATAAGGTCTTTTGCCTTTGGAGCCTTTCCTTCTGCTAGAGCCGTACGATAGGATTGGAGAGTATCTCCCCTGAACTCACTCATGAGGTTGTGGGCGTACTGAGCTTTGAGTCCTGTTTCACTAAGCATATTGAGTGTTCTTACCTCTCCATTTGGCATTCTTATGCGATGTCGTTCGATGTGAGCTCCTTCCAGTGAGGTGATCTGAGTGATTCCAATGGTTTTTCCGTCCGTATGTCGAATTCCTTCTCCAAACATTTCTACTTCTACCATTTTGTGGCTTCCATCTGGATTATCTAACTTTGTCCAGAAGGCAAATTTAGGCGTTCCATTTTCCAGTGGTTTTCCGTTAAAACCTACGTCGAAAATTGGTTTCCGATCGACTCCCTCTAGGGGGGTTCCCTCTTTGTCCAATCTTTTTACAAAAATTTCCCCTTTCTGTACCATATCCTCTAGTTTTGCTCTAATTTGTGGGGCATAAGTCATAGTGAAGTTTATGTCTACGTCGTCTGGATTGAGTTTGGGGCGGTTTATGGCTCCTGATCCTATGATCGTCCACTTCTCTCCGATTCCATCAAATATTTGTGCTACTTGGCCTTGTGCTCGAATCATTTCCGACCCAATATTTTGGATAAACTCTCGCGTTCGTTCCGGCGGAACGTTGGTGTATTTAGGATCCCAAAATTCAAATGTATCGCGAATGGTTTCTTTTGTAGGTCGATTAACACTTTCTCCTCTCGTTGTTTGTGCATTAAGTTCGTGATCTTCTAGCATATCCATTCTTTTTGAGTTGGCGACCATCCCCATTCCAGAAATTCCAGCTTTTAACCCCAACGCACTCATGATCATCATTGCTCCATTGAGAGCCATGCCAGAGGTATCTCCTGATTCAAGGGATTTATCCATTCCGACCACTCCTTCTCCCAATCCGTAAGCAGTAGCGGCTACATCCGCCTTAATTATTCCATTTGCAATCCTTTGCGCATTGATCCCCATTCGGGCAACCATAGTGCCTCCTCCTGTTACTAACATTGCTAAAACAGAAATAGTGTTGATAGCGTCAGCCGTAAGAGCTTCCCCAGTAAGTCCATCTTTAGCGATATTCATTCCCGGGATCATCCGTTCTAGCATATCAGCAATCACTCCTTGGTACATTTGTACCCGAGCTTCTTCGTTTGCATCTTTCATTTCCGTATCAACCTCTTTCATTTCTGTTTCAGACAACAGTTGGCCGCTTTTCAGTTTGTTAAGCGCTGTACCGATCTTTCCTCTCTCCAGTAAGCTATTGCCTTTAAATGTTTCCGAGAACCAATTTCTAACCCCGTAAACTATTCCAGTTTCACTTTCTACACTGTTAAAATACTTGAAAATAGCTTCTACTTTCCCGTATTGCTCTGCAAACTGCACGGCTTCTTTGGGAGTCATTTCAGACACTTGTGGTATATCGGGATATTGTCTCACTATATTTGATTTCACCTTTTCCGCTCCTCGTTCCTCAATCTTCCCTCCTAAATGATCTATTACGTTTTGTTGTTCGGGAGTAAGAGGATTTCCGGCCTTAATATGGCTTCTAATATCCTCCAAAACCGCTTGCTCACCATCCGAAAGCCCCAAAGTTTCCAAAACATCCCCGGAAGTTTCCGAGTCTTCGACTATTTCTACTGGATCGGGAATCTCGGATTGACGTTCTCTATGTGCTAAAGATTCCCTTTGTGTATCTAGTGATTCCCTAAGAGTAGGCGGAGGCACATCTCCCGCTACTTGAAGAAGATCGTCGGCACAATCCACTTGAGCCCCCACCAAACATTGATCTCCGTCCAATTTGCGAGCCGTACTTTCTAGGTTCCCTTGTCGTTCTTGAGCTGGACTCAAGTTCTCTCGTTGTTCTGTACCAGTTCGAGATTCAATAGACATGAAAACATGGATAGTTTTTTTGAAGGACTACATATCAGCGAGTGTCGCGGCAAGTTGAGCTTCTGCTAAGACAATTTCTTTTTTGTGATGTTCTTCCCCCTCTTGTATTTTTTGATGACTTAACTCGCTTTTCTTCTCTTGTAGCTCTCCCAAACGAGCTTTTCCGTCTTTCAGAAATTTATCCTCATGCTCTTTGAGCTTCTGGATAATTTCCTCTCGTTTTTCGGGAGCGTAGGATTCAGCTTGAGACAAAAAATGAGCTTTCACCTCGTCGGAAAGAACGACAGTTTGTTGAATATAATTTTTAAAAGTTTCGAGCTCCATTTTTTGATATATGCTAAATCTTTGAATTATAGCATAAAATAAGCGTTAAATCAAGTTCAAGTGCTATGAAATACGCATACTTCAAAAAGTAAAAATTTGATTTATTTTATAAAAAAAACCACAATAGCACTCGTACTCATGACAAAAACGAAACCCTCTCAAAAAACGCACGATCCCCAAGAGGAAATAACCGCTCTTTTGAAGGACGTGAGTGGTTTTATGGTAAAAGGCCAAGAAGAAAGCGCAAAAAACCTCCTTCACAATCATATATTTTCCTTATGGCTCTCTCTTGAAGAACGATCCGGAAGAGTTATTGAAGAGTTCAAAGCAAAGCTCAATCATGGCGGCCGGAAGTACGAAATTCTTCTCAAATCCTCCAAGATCAAAATCAAAAAGGATTGCCAAATAAAGACTACCTCGAAAGATCCCTCCAATACTCAAGAATCATCTTGAGGTATTTCCCGCAACACCTAGTCGATTTTACCTCATCATGGGAGATCCAATCTTTTTTTTGGATCCCGTATTTCAAGAAAAACCGCCTTTGAAGCCTATCCATCGCCTTTTTTAGCTTTATTTCTTCGTCGATTGACGGCTTGTACGTTTCGAAATTCCCCAAAACCACCACCCCCAAAGAATAATCATTTGCATTGCTCGCGTGCCACGTCCGACTCATCTCATCGTTTAGCTTCCATATTTTTCCCGTTACGATCTCGATCCCGTAATGATAAACAATCGACGGCGCTCTATGCCCGCCCCAATTTTTCGCTTGATGATAGGCGTTTATTTTGTGAAGTTCTTCAATCGCGCTTCTTCCATCCGGGGGGACTCTCCCGACCGAATGATGAAGTATTATTTTCCGGATTCTGTTCGGCCAACTTCCGGCTTTTTCGTGCTTAAATCTATAAATTCTTGTCATTTTTTTGAACCTCCTTTCCCCTTTATGAAGTCCCCAAAAGCTCCCGACTTTCGCTCTCCGAGAAATTGTCGGAGTCCGATCGGCGTCTTATAGCCCAAAAGCTCCAAATTCTCGAGGATCGAAAGCGCGTCCCGAAACACAATGAAAACAAACATCGCACTCAAAAATCCCGATCCCGTATGCAAGACGTTATCTATCGAAAAAGCCACCACGAGCAAAATCCCGTAATAAATCAGTTTTCCCGCCCCTTTGAAAAGCTTCCAACTCCTTATATCCTTTCGCTTTGCCGCCACCGAAACCCCCAAAACAAAATCAATGGAGAAGAGTAAAAAGATCAAATCAATAACCACCTCATGAGCCTCATAAATAGCTCCAAAAACGAAGGCGATAACCGATACAAAAAACTTCACTACAAAATTTTGAGCAAGAATCGACTTCGTATAGATGAATAAGTCGCTATGAGACATGAGGCATTTTTTTTAAATTTTTTCTTAGTCTTTTTTTAGCTTCTTGATTACGAATCCATAGAACAACGAAGCCGATCCCGCCGCCCCCAAAACGAAGATTTTTACATCCGTTTGAATCCCTTCCGGAAGAAACTGAATGAAACTTTGATACACAATCCCCACGATCAAAGAGAGGTAAAAATAAGCCGCCAACACGCTCAATCCGTGCTTTTTTGAAAATTCCGTTATCAAGCTTTGAAGTATTCCGGTGATAGCCATAAGAAAAATATCCATTTTTAAAAGCGTTAAATACTCCGCAAAAAAATAATATCAAAAATAGGAAAAATTGGAAATATACTTCAAAATTCCTATTTTTTATGAAATAATTTCGACGTAATAAAAGACACAATGCCAATCCTTAAAAAACCATTTCAAAAGATTTTAACCCCTTCTCCGAGAGAGCTTTTATCCGATCTCGACAAAAGAGACTACCTTATTCAAGTCAAAATGGGAGGATTTCTCGCTCCCCGGTTTTTTGCTTCATGGAAAAAACTTCCCGTCCTCGACCAAGGACAAAGTGATTATTGTACGGCTTTCGGATCCTTTCTCGGATGGATCGAAAAACTTTCCGGAAACATGAGATCCGAAGTTCTTAGTCGTTTCACCAACGAAAACGCCTTCTTTATCGCCAAGAAACAAATGTCAACGATGGTAAATGAATTTTGGCGAAAGTTTCTCCCGCAATCCATAACACAATTTAAGGGACGAAACATAAAGGCCGCCTTGTGGAACCTAAATCACGGAATCGAATTTCCGGACGGATCCAATCTTTTCATTGATTCTTACTATCGAGCGGACTTTCAAACACCCCGAAGAGAAAAAGAAAAACACTTCCGAGAGCTTTGTTACCTAATCCAAAAACAAGGGATTCTTCTCGGCGGCCTCATGCTCCGAGGATCACGATGGTTTGATAAAAACGGACGCTACACCGGATCGGGAAGGATTGAGGGAGGACACTTGATCGTTATTTGCGGCTACAACTGGCCTCGAAAAGTCGTTTATTTCAAAAACTCGTGGGGGAATACTTGGGGAAAAAGAGGGTACGGAGAGATCCCGATGGAAAAAATTTCAGATCTAAAGGAAATATGGAGTCTCGGACGATCCTATTTTGAAATTTCCGAGAGCGAAAAAAGACGCCTCAAAGTTATGAGGAAGTCCCAACTCGACGAAAAAAATATGCTAACAGTTTAAAAAATGTTTACTGATTTTTTCACCTCCGAAAAAGACGAGCCTAATTTTGGTATTCGTCCCGTACAAAAAAACTACCAAAAACGAGAACCACTTCCAAGGATCCAAGAACCAAAAGAAGAAGGATTTTTTTCGAATCTAGGATCCCGGATCAAACGATGGAACACCAACCGAAAATTAAGAATCCAAAAGAAAGAAGCCCTCAAAGATGAGCTTCGAATAAAACACCCCGATTGGAGCGAATCCCTTCTCGATTTTTCTGCACGAACCACCATCCGAAATAACAAACTCCGCGAAAAATATCCCAAACTCAAGAAGTTTGACGAGCACTTCCTAAATGCTCAAAAAGCCGCTAACGAGTATGTAAAGAAGGAAAGCGATAAATTTAAGAAATCAGTCGAAGAAGAGGGAGCTCTCGGAGGCGCAAAACAAGTGTACGGACTCGGAAAAGAAGCCGTCAAAGGCGTCGGGAGAGGTATTTTCTCCATCACCACCGGAGCCGGAGAAGGACTCACCAAGCTCGCCAAAAAAGCAAGTCCCGACGGATCCAAAGCCGAAAGGATCTTCCAACGAATTGACGACGATTACGACACCCTTCAAGACATGGTGCTTAAACCCGAAGAATACACAAAAGGACTCGGACACTTTGATCCGGAAACAAAGAAATTCGTTTCCACTCCCGTCAAAAATATTCTTTCCCCCGACGAAAAAGTCGCCTTCGGAAATATTTCGACTTTCGTCGGAGAAGTCCTCATCCCCTATACAAAAGCAGAATCCGCCACAGTAAAATTTTTAGCTCCCCTTGTGAACCGCTACCCGAAATTAACGAGAATGTTTGCCGCCGGATCTTCCGGATCGGGAGTTTCTTTGCTTCGTGCTCTCGGGGAAAACTCCTCAAGCAAAGAAGCGCAAACCGACATCCTTCTTGATTGGGGGCTTTCCTTTCTTTCCGCCGGAGGAGGACGAATCATAAAAGAAGAAGTCAAACGGCTCAAACCCGAAATAAAAGAAGCTATCGTCGATATTTTCGAGGAAGCCTCCGAACTTGGACAAAAAGAAGGAAAACAATTTATTGAAGAGGTAAAAAAGATTGATTTCAAAAAACTTGCCGATGAAGAGATCCTCTCACGGCTCCGAAAAGCTCTTGAAAATCCGAAACATCCGGGAGCTTTTTCGCCTTCCGGAGATGTAACCCTCGAACATATTGTCAAAAAGGCCAAAGACAAAGGGATTTTTATCGAAGCCGTACAAAAAGGAGATGAAATTTCAGTTTCAAAAATTGTCGTCCCAAAAGGCAAACGAAACAAAGGTATAGGAACGGCTATCATGAGGGAGATCGCCGAACTCGCCGACTTTCGAAAATCGAAAATCGTACTCACTCCCACCAAAGAATTCGGAGCCTCAAGCAAGAAGCGACTCGAAGAATTCTATAAACGACTCGGATTCGTTGAAAACAAAGGGAAAAACAAAGACTTTTCGACAAGAGAGACTTTTATCAGACTCCCAAAGACCGGAGAAACAGGCATAAAGACAAGCCCCCTCGAAACTCCTTCGAAGCTAGACATCGCCGCCGATTACAAAAAAGACGGCTCCATCCAAAGAAACATTTTCGGGGAAGACATAGAAGTAAAACAAGCCGAAGCCCAAAAAAAACTTTCTCAAAGAGAAGCCCTTCAAAAAACCGAGAATAAAAAATCCGGAAAAATCTTTGAACAAACGTACAACCCTCAAGGGAGTTTATTTGAAGGAGGATCCACAAACAAAAACGTCAAAGAATCCCTCAATGATATACAAGATCAATTAAGAGATCTAAAAACTCGACGAGGCGCCGTTCAAGACAAAATTGATACAGAGATCCTTTTCGGAGACAAAAACGCCGCCAACGACCTAAAAACAGAGCTAAAAAGCATTGATGAGCGGATCAAAAAGATCGAACCCGAAACCTCGATCAAAACCTCAATCAATCCGAATCGCGTAGACCCAAACAACGGACGAGAATTCGCAAAGCTCAATAACCTCACCGAAGCCGAAGCCGCAACAAAACTTAGGGACATTTTAGGCGATCCAGAAATGGTAAAAAAAATCGAAGAAGTCGAAGAGTCCTTTGACGACATTATAAAAATGGCGAATGAGTATTACAAAGGCGACGTTCGACGCATGATCGACGAACTTCACGACTATCAAACTAAATTCGCAAAAGAACAACTCGAGGAAGTAAAAAAGATTGATAAAGAAGCTCATCCGGAATTTACCGAGCAAATAGAAAGCCTCGCCGATTTTATAGAGCAAAAGAAGCTTTTCCTCGCAAAAGCTCTCGGAATAAACAAAGTACGACCAACGAAAGCCGAGATCGAAGACTTTTTCCAAACGAAAGATTGGGACTCCCTCATGAATCTCGCTCGAGAACGTCAAAACAAATCCAAACTCGCAAAAGACTTTTACGAGAAGTTTAAACACCTGGACGAAGTAGATAAGCGATTTTTTGACGTAGAAGAAAGCGCAAAAACCGCCCAGGCTCTCGACGGAAATGAGGTATGGGAACTTATTACTCAAGAACTCACTTCCGGAAGGGCCCACAAAAGAGTCGCCGACGCTCGACGAGCTAGAGGATTGGAGACACGACGCCTAAAAGGACAAATAAAACAAGAACCTCCAAAAGCTAAAAAAGAGGATCCCAAAGAACAATTTGAAACACTCCCTAAAGAAGTGAACCTTGAAGAAGAATCCAAACTTGTCGGAGCCAAAAGAATCGCCCCCGATCGAGTAATACACCAACAGCTCACTCCCGAAGACGCCATGAAAAAGATGAAAGCAGAAGAGCGGGAGCTCTTTTCAGAAATGCTTCAAATACTAGACAAACACCCTTACGGGATCCGAGCGAGCAAAGGCGTATTTAAGCAATTCGACTCAATATCTGAAAAGCTCACAAAAGGAACCGCCACCGACGCCGAGACAAAATGGCACAAAAAAGTCGGAGATCGGATCGAATACGCGAGGACAACGGAAGAAGTCAAAAAGAGACTCAAAGATAAAAATCTTTTCAGAAGAAGCGGAGCGAGGGAAAAAATCCACGAATACATCGAAGGAATCACAAACGAGTCGATCAAAGAAAAGTATATTGAACTTGTCAAAGGCGATATTAGTCGAGGCTACCGCTACCCCGAAGAAGTCCTCAATTTTGACAAAGGCTTCAAGACCGCCGTCAATAACCGCGAAAGGTACGAAAAAGGATTAAGGACTTCTTTTAGTGCCGACGACGAGAGGATTATTTTCGAAGACAAGGACATTATCGGGGCCGGAATGAAGCGACAAGACGGAAAAGAGCTCACTTTCGAACAAAAAACCGAGATCAAGGAAAGCGTCGTCGATTTTGCGAACGCTCTCGGCCTGGATATGAAGAAACTCGCGAAAGATGATCGTTGGGTATATGTTCACTTGAACAACAAAAACCCGTTTCTTATGAAAGCCACCGCCGGACTTTACCGGAGAGCGAAAAATAGCGTAAGTATTTCCGTCGGAGGGAGAGAAGTTTTTGAAAAAATGGTAGATGGAAAGAAAGTCAAAGAATACATAAATCCGACAATGGCCCACGAACTCGGCCATGCGCTCGACTTCAAGGCCGGAAATAAGCTCTTCGAGGATAATCTTATTCGAAACAGAAGGTACGATTACAATCCCACCGACGAATTCGCTCCGAGAGGCGTGGGATATTACCGAAGGGCAACAGAAATTGTTGCAAGAATGATCGAGCAATATGTGAGCGTATCAAAAGGAAGCAAAGCTTTTTATGATCGTCAAGGCTATTGGAAGAAAGAAATTTTTGAAAATGAAATCAAGCCCGCCGTAGAAGAAGCGATCAAAAAACACTATTCAGAATTTCAAACGACAAAAAAAGTTAAGCTCGAGAAAAGATACATCTCCATAGAAGATTTTAACAAAAAAGTAGAGGATCTTACTTTGAATACAAGCTCGAGAGATATGGTATTCAGAAAAGCAAGCGATGAATTCGCTAGTATGAGCAAAGAGGATCAAGCCTCTTTTATGAAAGATATACTAAACCGCCTTTGAAATTCAGAATAATTGATATAAAATTTGGTTAGTA
>CAYFMH010000019.1:0-24044 GCA_964344165.1 uncultured Candidatus Peribacteria bacterium
CTGCACACTTTTTACAAAAATCCTCCACCCCATAATTAAAAATGATGTTGTAGTAGGTCATAAAAAGCAGCGGAATTTGAGCTTTTTTTTGTACCTTCTCCATGAGATTGAAACAATCTTCCACTTTGATCCCTGCATCAATCGCATCACGACACGCTTCTGTGATCGTCGGCCCATCTCCAATCGGATCGGAAAAAGGAATCTGAATTTCGATAAAATCTACGCCGGTCTCGAGCATGGTTTCAGCAATTTGCTCTGATTCAGCTAAACTGGGATAGCCGGCTACAATGTGTGTCATCAATTTATAATTTCGAGTCATTTTTTAGAAGGAAGAAGTAAGAAGTATGAAGAAAGAAATTAAATCTTTGTTTTTAAAAAATCTGTGAATTTCTTTTCGTCCAGCATCGGGGCTGTGATAAAAAGATCTTTGTCCCCTCGACCAGAACAATTGAAAACGATAATTTTTTCTTTATCCAGTTTTGGAGCTAGTTTAAGCACTTCGACCAACGCATGAGTTGATTCCATCGCGGCAAAGATTCCTTCGGTTTTAGCGAGCATTTTGTACGCTTCCATCACTTCGTCATCTTTGGCATAGACATATTTCACGCGACTGATTTCGTGTAAGTAGACGTGTTGTGGTCCCACGCCGGAATAATCAAGTCCAGCCGAAATACTGTGCGTATTTTTAATCTGCCCTTCACTGTCCTCGAGGAAATAGCTCTTCATGCCTTCAGAAATCCCCGCTCGCCCCGTTTGCATCCTTGCCGCATGATCACATTTTTCTTCTGTTTCCGTGATACCTCGTCCGCCGGCTTCCACGCCAATCATCTGTACGGATTCATCGTCAAGAAATTCATAAAAAAGCCCCATCGCGTTGCTCCCTCCTCCCACACAAGCAACCAGATAGTCCGGCAATTTTCCTTCGAAATTCTGAAGCTGCGTTCGTACTTCTTTCCCCACAATTGCTTGAAAGAAAGTATTCATTACTGGATAGGGATGTGGCCCACAGACGGTCCCCAGAAGGTAATGGGTATCGGTTGGATGTGCGAGCAAATCTTTCAACGCAGCATTGATGGCATCACGAAGCACTTGCCCCCCTTCCGTCACCGGAATTACCGTTGCTCCGAGTTGTTCCATCCAGAAGACGTTGGGTCTTTGTCGGTTGTAATCCTTCTGCCCCATGTACACGATACATTCCAGCTCTAGTTTTGCACAGATCGTGGCCGTTGCCAGACCATGCTGTCCGGCCCCAGTTTCGGCAATAATTCGCTTCTTCCCCATTTTTTTGGCCAATAATCCCTGTCCGAGACAATGATTGATTTTGTGGGCCCCCGTATGATTGAGGCCTTCATTTTTGAGATAAATTTTCGCTCCGCCTAATTTTTCCGTGAGATTTTTGCAGAAATAAAGCGGCGTGGGGCGTCCAGAATAATTCTCATAGAGATCCTGTAATTCGGCTAAGAAATTTGGATCTTGGTAATACTGAATAAACGCATCTCGCAGCTCATCCATGATCGGAACCAGCATCTCCGGGACATACCGCCCTCCATAAGTACCAAAATGCCCAGTCTCCAAGTTGAAAAGTTTTTTTTTGAGCGACATAAAAATAGTCGTTAATTATCAAGTGGTTAACTTTTAATAAAAAAAACTGCATTCCGCAATCCGAATTCTGAAATTTTTATCTATTCATCTTTTAACGACAACCGCAAAATTTCCCAAAATCGTTCTGGATCGATATCTTTTGATCGAGAGATTTCTCCTGGGATAACCACATCTGCCAGGCTTCTGTATCGATCTATTCGGTCTCTTAGTAGTTTTGGATAACAACGACGAAGCGCATCAATCCCTAGTTCTCCTGGATTTTGATTAAAAAGATTCCCCCACACAATAGTCTTTGGGGTTACAAAAAATGACTTTTCCATTTCTTGTAACATAGATTCAGAAGCATCTAGTTGGACCACTAAATAATTTTCAAAAATATATTTATGAATTTCTTTGGTTAAATAAACCACACTTCCAGTCGTATCAAGGATAAAGTTCTTCCCTTCTGGAACAACAGGATTCCCTGTGAGTTTATTTTCCCACTCAAGATAAGTTTTTTGAGTTTCAGGAAAACGCTCTTCAAAAGGATATCCCATCCATTCAGCCATTTCATCTGGCCAAGATTTTTGCATTTTATCCGCCATCTCTTCATCCACTCCAAATACTGTAAAATCTTTTATCTGAGCTAATTCTTTGCTTCGATGACTTTTCCCAATATTGGACATTCCAATAAAAGCAATTTTCAGCTCATTATTGGCAAATTTTTTGTCGAATTCAGAACGGGTACACAGCATGGTTAAAAAATTATTTATAAAATTAAGAATTAAAAATCAAAAATTCGCGAATAGCCTCTATGTTTGATTTCAGAAGCGTAGCTTTTTTTTCTTGCTTCAAAGCTGCCTCCAAATTTGGAGGAATTTTAATTTTTTGTCCAATTATTTTTTCAACCACCTCTGGAAACTTCGCTGGATGAGCGGTAGAGACGGTTACAAAATAAAAATCATCATCAAATTCTTCTTGAAATTTTTTAGTCCCCAATAACGCCACAGCCGTATGTGGGCAAGCCAGATATCCATTTTTGAAAGATTCTTTAATCATTTCTCGGGTCTGATCATCATCAAACCAGGCTCCCCAGATATGTTCTCTGATCTTATTTATATCCTCGCCAAAAAAATAATTAATCCGGTAGTAATTATTAGGGCGTCCGATATCCATAGCATTGGAAATGGTAGGAACCGATGGCACCGGAGTAAATTCACCAGTCTCTAAAAAATCGGTAAATGGGTGATTGGCATTATTGGCCGCGATAAATTTATGAATTGGAAATCCCATCATCTGCGCCAACAACCCTCCCATCAGATTCCCAAAATTCCCAGAAGGAACAGAAAAAATTAATCTTTTTTGTTCTTTGTTCTCTGCTATCTGCTCTTTGAGGCGAAGTGCCACCCACGCATAATAAAAACTCTGCGGGATCACCCGTCCTACATTGATCGAATTGGCCGACATTAGGTCCAATTTTTTATTTAATGTTTCATCGACAAAAGCTTCTTTGACGAGTCGTTGGCAATCGTCAAAAGTTCCATCTATTTCGATGGCCTGCACATTCTGCCCCATGGTCGTCAGTTGCTGCTCCTGAACAGGAGAGACACCTCCCCGAGGATACAAAATAAAAACACGAACATTGGGAAGTCCCAGAAATCCATTCCCGACCGCTCCTCCAGTATCCCCAGAAGTAGCAACCAAAATAGTTTTTTCTTCTTTATTTTTGGCTAAAAAGTAGCTTGCACAACGGGCCATAAACCGAGCGGCAAAGTCCTTGAACGCGGCCGTTGGGCCATGAAAAAGTTCAAGAACTGAATGATTATCAGCAATTTCAATCAACGGCACTTCGAAGTTGTATGCGTCTTCACAAATTGCTTTTAGATCAGCATCAGGAATCTCTCCATCTACGAAATGGCGAGCAATTTCGAAAGCTAATTCCGGAAAAAATATCTGTAGGGGCGCATTGCTATGCGCCTCTACAAAACCAGATAAATCTGGAATTTTTTCCGGGACAAAAAGGCCTCCATCAGGGGCCAATCCTGTCAAAAGCGCATTCTCAAAATTCGTTCGAACCGATGGATCCTTGGTCGAAATGTATTGCATCGGCAGCAATATAAGGCGTTAGCGAGTTTGGAGCAAGTGAAACTTATTCCCAAAAGCTACCCGGTAATTTTTCTGGTCTTTTTTCTTATTGTTCTCTGAATAGGAATAACCGTGTTTAATGCTTCAATCTCTGCGTCAATTGCTTGTTGCAAACCTTCTAATTTTTCCATCCGAACTTTTTGCTCCTCACCATGCCTGCTTGTTTTATCAAAAGCATGAAAAAAACCTTCTGGATTCCTCATAATTTGATCTGCAGGTTCATGCCTTGGCCGATCAGGAGAAAGTTCTAGTTCCCAATATTCCGTAGCAATTTGTTCATATTGCGTAATTAAACCTTCCAATTTTTTAGTATTTCGATCTACTTCTTTAAGTTGACGAATTATATTTTGCCACTCTTTAATTTGCTGTAATTCTTTTTCTGGACCAACTTGCCAATCTTTACAGGATTCTGGTTTTGGTGTCCTTGTTAAATCTTTAAGTTTCATCATCAAATATATTAACTATTGAAATGCTTAATTTCATCTCGGGTAATCCCCATAGATTCTTGTATGTTTCTAAGCATATTTCTTGCTGGGCTTGTTAAGTATCTGTTAGCAACTTGTGCGTCATGTAGCGCTCCAACAAAATCACTACGTATTCCAACATAAGACTTTTCGGCGGCCCGTAAATAATCTTTAGACATTATTCCACTCTCATGCAAATGAAGATATTCCCGAAAAGACCTCTGAAAAGTATCTGATTCTTGAGACAGCTGTTTCACTTTTATATTTAAAGCTCTTGTCATTTTACCAGCCAACTCTGAACCAGGAGGGAGTTTTTGTAGGACAGTTACAATATCTTTCATCTGATCCTGATATGTTTTAGCTAAATGAAGTGACTTCAGGCATTCATTATTAACAACCCCATATAAATGCTCTTTCATGGCTGGAGTTTTATTTAGAGCTTTTGCATACCTTGCAAGTTTAGCTTGAAATTCTGTCCAAATTTTTTCACTCTCTTGCATTCTTTTTAACCCCTCTAATCTATCTGCTTCAAGCACCTCCCCTATTTTTCTATTCCCATGGATAATTCTTTCGAATGCTTTTTTGACTTCAGGTTTAAATTTAGCAATTTCTTTGGCATATTCAGCCTCTCTTCTTGCTATTTCTCCCGGGGTACGTCCTCTTTTTTGGACTTCAGCATTATAAATTGAATCTCTTCTTTCTTTTTCCTGTCTTCTTTTTACTTCTTTTTTTAATCTTATTCTTTCATCTATTCTTCTTTGTCTTTCATGTGCCGCGGGGGAATGGGCTCGTAGCCCTCGAACAGGGATTCCTTTTATTTCTCTGGTCGCATGAGCCGGTTTTCCACAAATCCCATTCCGCAGAAGCCTAATCCCTTCGCGCCCGGTAAATCCAGCATCCCTCAGAATATCCCTTTTCAGATCCAATTCTTCCTTTGTGTATTTTCGACTACTTTCATCGAGACCGGATTTTCTCAGAAGTCCGTCTTTGGCATCCAGTTCTGCCGTCGTATACGATCGACCGCTCGGTTTGATATCATGTGCTCTGAGGATTGCTTCTTTTTGCTTAGAACTGAGTTTTCTTCCCAACAAATTTGCGGCCCTCTCTTGCCTTAGTTGATATCCCAATTTGTTATCAGGGATGTTTAGGTTTTTGCTTAATTCATCAGGATTGATAGATGAGGCGGGACGACGATGAGGTCTGCTAGGACCACCGGGGCCTCCTGGTCGACTGAAGTGAGCTCCACCATAGGTTCCGGTGGCTTGCTCGGCTCTAGAAACAACTCTCGCTTGAACTGCTGCTTCTCTCCTAGCAAGTTCTCTTTTAAATTCTCGAATCGGTAATAAATTACTCAACATTGGAGTAATATCTGCATATCTTTCATTAAAAAAAGCCTTTTGCGATCCTTCTCGCAAAGCAGCCGCTTGTGTATGATATTCTAATGGTTTATTTGTGAGCAGACCGCTATCTATGATTTCTTCTGGAAGACCATAGCTATTTACTTTGCCATCTGCAGGCCTGATACTATCTATCCATACTCTTTTATCTTTATCATAGGCTATATTCCATTCAATAGAACGTCCATTTAACTTTCCACGATAAGTTTCTACTGTTATTTTCCCAAGTAAAGTATGATCTAATTCTATAGGTTCTTTTATTGGTCCCTTAGAAAAATCTGGCACAAAACCATCAAGATCATTAAAAACTGAATCTAATTTTCTAAAATCAGATTGTACTTCCTGCATTCTTGGAAATTTAGTATCTTTAAAGTATTCTCCAGCCTTACTTTCTGGTACTTCTTTCAACCCTTTTTTTCCCTCTATAACAAATATTTTTTGACCACGATAATCTGGGTTTGGATGATTTTTAGTTTCATTCCCTTTAAAAACCTTTTTTATTTTATATTCTACCTTCCCTTTGCCTTTATAAAAAACATCTCCCGCCCTGACGCCAAAAGCCTTCCCTGCTTCATATTCTCTAAAGTCATCCAATGCTCCTCTATCATCAACTCTATCATCAAATCTTCTAATTTTGTCATTAAAAGCTTTTTTTGTAATCCGGGCATCAAATTTTTCTCTAATCAAATCCCCTCTATATTCAACTATATTATTTTGGTTTTCATCCAAATATTTAATAATGTCTTCATGTGGTTTGGTTGTCTGAGTATAATGATCAACTGCTGCTCCTTCTCCTTTTGAATAGCCACCATCTGTACGCTTTCCTGGACAAACTCTCCAACCACCATCACTATTTGATTTATACAGAATTCGTGACATAAATTTTCCTGTTTCTTCATCTTTTACAAACATTAAAACTTGAGGATATCCATCTACATATTTACCTGTTCTATCTAAAACTTTTGTTTGTATAACCCTACTCATATAAAATTTTTGCCCTCCAATCTCTACGGCTCCCTGTGGCATAAACCTCTTATCTTTCAGAAGATCTTTTGTTAATTGTGGCTGACTTGGATCCTTTTTAATCGCCTCAAATTTTTGTCGAATTTGTGCAGGGGTTTCCACTCTTTCTTTTTTAGCTGGCTTCCTTTCTGATTTAACTTTTGGCTTTGAAATAGTTGTACCATTGGACGATCCTAGATCTTCCACAATCGCCCTCCCATTTTTTACAGTTATTTTTAGATGTGCTTGGGACAGATTTGGACTGTCTATTTTGATGTCCACATCATTTCCTCTCCCCACAATGTAACTTTTTCCTTCTTTTAAATCTAAACTCCTCCCACCTCCTTGAAACCTAATTCCCCCGTTTGCAGACAATAATTTGTATTTATTCCCTTTTCCCATCTCAAGAGAAGAAGGAATTTTTACAAAACTTGGCACATTTGGTTCTAATCTTCCTTGTGAAATTTCTTTTGGCAGAGAAGCTTCTACCTTTCCTCTCTTTCTTATTTGTTCTTTTTTCAGATCCTCAACCATCCTTTCATGTTTTTTTCTAGATTTTGGATCAGGGATATCATCTAAACTTTTCTCTAATTTAATAATCAAACTATCCACCGCGGATAAATCACTAGCGTCAGTAGCATTTTTAACCCCCTCTTTTATTTGTTTTTCTTCAGCTTTAAAACCATCTCCCCATTCATCCATCTTTTGTTTTGCTTCTAACTTTCCTTTTTTCACTTCGGCTCGATTTTGCCGCCACTCTTTCACTCCTTCCTGTTTCCTTTTAGCAAAATCAACAGCTTTTTCTTTTCCAGCTCTGACCACATCCCCGGTCTTTTCTATCGCTTCCATGAGGTTTGCACGGATTGCCATATCAGGAACTTTGGCGGCTAAGCTTTTCGCTTTTCCGAGAAATCCATTAATCGCCGCAAAATCAAGCTGTTTAAGCTTATCTGGAGTAAGTTTTCCTATATTTCGCCCAAGATTTTTGATTCCACTAGTGACGCCTGCAGCCGCTTGTGTTAGTTTCGGACCGTGCAAGTCTTTCATTTCTTTCATTTTTTCGAGGGTGTTTTCAGCTCCTTTACCAAATTTCCCCATCCACTCTTTTCCGACAAATTTACTTTTGATAAACTTCACCCGTTCCATCCCAGGAGTTCCAATCGGAAATTGTGTTGGACCTTTTCCATCCAGTGGTCTCAATATGAGCCCTCCATTGCCACTTTCTCCCAAAACTTCATATTTTTTTGTTTCTCCTTTGAGAGTGGTATATTCGATCGTATCTCCTGCTTTATAATTTTTTGGAGAGAGGGAAGCCTCTTTTTTGGCCATTGCTTCCATTTGGTCAGCCGTCATCATTTCTCCTCCCCCACTTCGCCCGGTTTCTGATTCCCAGAGCGTGTTTCCATCGGCATCTTTATTTTTTGTCCTGGTCCAGACCATCCCATCCTTATCAGTATATTTGTCCGCTTTTAATAATTTTTTGGCACTTCTTTCTATTCGAGTCGTTTTTGCGAGTTTGGCTACATTCGTTAATTTTGACATGACTGCCGCCGGAGGAAACAGCTCTCCGGCAAAAGTTCCCACATCAAAAATTGCTGCCCCCAATCCCTCTCTTTCATACACCGCCGACATACGAGTCCCCATATCGCCAATCATTGGACCGAGTTCATGGATTCTAGAAAGAAGAGGTTTTTCAGTCCAAGGTTCTCCCGGAGTGAAGTTAATTCCAAATAAACGAGGGACCATATTGACCAAGGGAAGAACATCTGGGACTTTAAACATCCCTTCTGATTTGGGATCGGTATCTATTCCCACCAATCCAAGCATTCCGGTTACCGCTTTTTCGAGCCCTCGACTTGCCCCGAGATAAAAAGAAGCAATTGGATTTTTTACCTCAGAGACTTTGCCCAATCCAAGTTTTCCAAAAGCCCAATTATAAAACTGCATGGAGTACGTATCTGTATCAATCTTTTCGGCTCTTTCGGCTGTAAATTCTTCTATTTTTGCATTGGCGACTGAGCCCACCGTCTCCATTAGTTTGGCAATCTGTTCGTGCTGTGGAGGAGTAAGCTCTTTTTCTTCTTTTTTCCCAAAAACATCCAAAATCTCTGATAACTCCAGAGTGTCTCGACTCCCCAAATCATCCATCTCGTCTTCAAGCTTGTCCCAAAGATCTTCAGGGCTGCCACTCATACCAAAAGCTGTTTGAAGACCTTTTATATTTTCTTGAAGCGCTGGAGAAAGGTGTCGATAACTCATATCCACGTATTGGTCCGCAGAAACATTTTTTGATAATTCTTTTGTTTTCTTTTCTCCTCCCGCTCCCGTCACCATGTCAGCCGAATTTTCTCCTTTGTTTGGTTTAGAAGCAGTGGGTGCTGAGGTTGGGTTAGGCACAGAAGGGGCTTTTGGCGGGGCTGGAATCGGCGCGATTTTCAGTAAACTCGCCTCCGGCAAGATAGATTTGTCATAAAAAGCATATCCCGGCGGTGCTTGAAGTTTTTCTCCTGGATAAATCAAATCAGGATTTTCACTTCTAAGCTGAGATTTATTATGTTTATAAAGTTTTTGCCAAGAGAGTGGTTGTCCGTTTTTGTTTAAAAATCGCGGAGCAAGAGCAGAAATATATTCTCCTTTTTGTATGGTATGTTCTGTTTTACCAGCAGCCTGTTCTAGTTTTCCCAAAAACTGATCGAGCTTCCCATTTAACTGCTGAGCGAGTGCTTCCATGTTCTGACCATCTACTTGCCGTAAAAAATCCGCCACATTGGCCAAATATCCCTCTTTTACACCGCGTGGAGCCTGCAACTGCTCCATCTGATCCTGAAACTGATCTACCTTTCCGATGAAGGCTTCTGCCTGCATACCAGATTCAGCCGGACCGGATTCAATTTTTTTTATCCGCTCTTGCTGTTGATCGATGCTTTTGTGGGCCGCTTCTGACATTAGGCGAGTAGATTAATTTGTTCTTCGAGATTCATAATCTCGACTTCTTCGTTGATATGAGAAGATACTTCGGCTTTTTTGAGATGTTTCTTTTGGATTTTGGTCAAAGTCTGATCAAACTCTTTTGCTTTTGACGGATCTTTTTTGAGTTTATTGGCCAACATTTCTTGTACTCTTTGGTTTTCTGATTCAAAGACCTGAATCAGTACTTTGCACTGGTCTAGGTGAAGATGATCGGTCAATGCGAGCAAAAAAGCTCTTCTCTCCGGTGATATTACTAGAGAAGCAGTGATTAGTTTTTTGGCTTTTTCTCGGATAGTCATTTTTTAGATTCGATAAATCAAAGAATTATACCATAAAAAAGCCGGAAATCCAAGAAAATTAACACACAAAAAATTCCATCAGGAGAGAGGAATTTCGATCCTTTTTTTGTCATAAACCCCGATTACTCTGGTGTTTTCCACCTGTGTTTCTTTGTCCACATGCTGATGTCCATGAAATAGAATTTTTGGTCGATTTTCTTCCACATATTTTTTTAGTCCATCAAATCCCTGATGCACATGATCATCTATTTCATGAGTCCCCCGAGGAGAATTATGAGCAATGAAAATATCAGCAGCTGGTGCCTGAAGAAGTTTTTCTGAAGCTTCCCTCTGCTCATACACCACCCCCTCTGGTTTATATTTTCACGCCCCCTGAAATCCACTGAATACTAATCCTCGAAATTGCTCAGTCATCATATGCAGATCCACAATCGGCATTGGAAATCGATCAAAATGATCATGATTACCTTTCACGGCAAAAATTTTCCGACACCCAAGCGCGTCACTTGCTCGCAAAAGCACTTCTGCGCTCATGTCTCCTAAGCCAAGTATCAAATCTATATCTTTTTCTCCCCAATTTCCCCCTTCATACTGAACATCTGCAATAACAAGCACTCTCAATACATTTCCTTGGACGGATTTCACTACCGGTTCTACTCGTGGTTTTACTGGATCAATAACTGGTTTTGGTTTGTCTTCGGCAGCCTCTTCTGATTTTTCAAATCTGAGATTTTTTTCTACAAAATCATCTACATCTTTCAGCGATTTTGGGAATTCTTGTTTTTCAATGTCATCAAAAACTTCATTAAGTCCCCATTTTCTAAAATTATCCCGATTGTCTTTGTCTAGACAAAGTATCAATTGGCGGGCAGAAGAAAAAGTATGAATTATGAGCGGAGCGGTGCTGGAGAGATGGTTGAGTTCTTTTTTTGTCATTTTACGAATCAATTGTCCTTCACTTCCTATAGTCCGGTTATCATTCATAATGGCCAAAAAATCCAAAAAAGCCAAATGATACAAAAAATGAGGATTTTCTCCGAAAGAGTCCTCAACTCCATCTGGTTGTGACGCCAAACTCAAAAGTGATTTCGCTCGATGAAAATGGGCTTCCGCTTTTTTTACCGATCCTAAAGAATCTTCTTTTAGTAGTTTTGTATTTATGACCAATATTTCTTTTGCCATCAATCGGTTGATGGCTGCCAAGCAATCTGATTTTTCAGATACTTCGAGGGGGCTATCATTGATTTGATCAAGGAGATCTCCCAGGGAATTAGTTTCTGAGAGAGTTCTGATGTAGGTCAATACCTCCAAAAAATCATCTTTGGGAAAGTCGGTTTCAAATGGATTGGAAGAAGGTGATTCGGGAGAAGTCATTTTTTTTAAAACACAACTCATTCTACATAGCATATATCACAAAAATGTAAAGCATTTTGGACTAAAATCTTTTATCAAGCCAAAATTTAAGCGGCTTTTTGCACTGCTCCCGCTGCTCCATGAGCTTTTTTGAGCGCATTGGCCAGTGTGGTCATTTCTGATCCAAATCGGACTGGAATTTCTGTGGCCGGAATCCCTGCAGCAATAGCTCCCTGGAGCCGAGTGTTTCCGTCATTAACATAAAGTCCGTCTTTATCCTTAATAATGGTGATAGGGGTTTTATTTATATCATCATTATTCAAAACATCTTTTTTAAATCCTGCTGGATCATATTTATAAGGGCTATCTCCATGTTTTTCCATGTATTTACGATTCGCTTCCGGACGGATTTTTAGATGCCCACTATCAATGAAGCTCTGGACCCTGTCAGGCTTCGCTAGATCTGCCTCATTAAGTGGTCCGAGTGGCTTTTTGGGGAGTTTTGCGATATTATCTTTTGGTGTGGTTGGAGCTTTTTTTGCCATTTCAGAACTTCTTCGAGCTCGAGCCATATCCATCAGAGCATCCATCTGTTCAGGAGTATAATCTTCTCCCAACCTCTGTTTTAACTCTTTTTTTACATCAGATGTTCGCCCCTTGCGCAGCAATTCATCCATATTGTTTACGATCTGATTGACCGCAGCATCTTGATCAGGGATGTCTGGACCTTTTTTAGTTTCCACCGGTTTTTTGGCTTCTTGCGGTTTTACGTCTGGTTTAATTTTTGGCGATCCTCCTTCTTTTGGTTTAACATCCCGTGATTTTTGAAGCCAAGTTGATTCAGGAATATCTCTCATCGTTCCATCCGGTAACTGTACTGAAACTTTCCCATTTTCTACTTTTGAAATAGTAGATGGGTGCCATTCCCCATTTACAAAAACTTCGGCAGTTGCCCCAGGCTGTGTGTCTTCCATCTGTTTAGCTCTTTTTTTAGCAGCCTCTGCTTTTGTTTTAGCCTTAGCCTCTGCCTCGGCTTTCTGTTTCGCTTCTGCTTCGGCCTTTTGCTTGGCTTCTAAATCCGCTTTTTGTCGAGCATCTGCTTCAGCTTTTTGCTTGGCTTCTAGCTCGGCTTTTTGTCTCGCCTCAGTCTCTGCTCTCTGTCTTGTTTCCAATTCTGCTCTCCTCTGCGCATTGATCCGAGCTAGTTCCCCCTCATTAACATCCGAGGCTTTCTTTGGTTCTGGTCTTGCTGCCTCTTGTTTAGCTTTTGAGGATTCTGGTTTCTTAGACGGTTGAGGAGCTGGTGTGGCATCTGGTTTGCTAGTAGGAACTTCCATTTTTTTAATGGATTTTTTTGCCGCTCCTTTTCCAAACTTGGACACTAGTTTTTTTCCTAACCCAGCTATTCCTCCTGCCACCAATATAAGTCCTCCCATTACAAACTTTCCCGCTTCATAGGTGCCACTCATTGCTTTTTTGGTCGCCTCCCAAGCACTCGCTCCCGCACTTGTCAAAGTATCAATCGGATGTTTTATAAAATTAACAACCGCCTCTGCAATCCCAACCACAAGATTCTTTACAAATCCTATGGCATCTGCCAAGACTGCTTTTACCATTTCATAGTTGTCTTTGATTTCATCCCAGGCTCGATCAAGCATTCCTTGCCCAAATTTATTATCAACTTTGCTATCCAAATCTTTTTTTACGGCTTCTAATTTTTCTTCGACGTTATCTTTATTTTCTTCTCCGGATTCGTTCGATTCTGCTCCTTCTTCTTCCGATTCATTTGTTTCCCGAGCCTCTTCTCCAGGGGTTTCTGCACTCTCTACAGGCGGATCCGGAGTATTTACAGCCTCCATGGCCGCCCTGTTTAATTCTTCTCTATCTGCCTCCGTAGCCCCCTTTGTTTCGGCGAGTCTTATTTGTTCCGAAGTCAGTTCGGTACTTTCGTCTGCCCTGGGTCCACTTTCATCAAAAAAAACAAACCGCCCTTCTTTCTCTGTGAGAAAGTTTTCTTTTGAGATATAAAAAAGAAGTTTATTTTTCATCGGGAGTAGGTTCTTCACTGGTTATCGCATCAAGCTCTGCGAGCAGCGCCTCGGCTTCAGCCTCATCGTGCAATTTTTGAGATTCTTCTGCCTGACGGATGCTTTTTATTTGATCCGTGACCGCGGCTCCTTTCTTTTGGGCTCTTTCTGTCTTTAGTTCTCCGAGAACTGCTCCGGCTTCGCCGGCAGCAATTCTTCTTTTTCGTTCATTGGACCGCTCAAACGCCGCGATCAGTTTTTCGATCTTGGCATCAGAAAAAGTATCAATCCCGGCCAGAATTTTGTTTTTTAATTCTGGTTCGACATCATCAGATCTCTGCTGGAGGAGCTGGAGAAGGTATTCTTTTTGATTCATTTTTATTTAATAAATCTAAAGATTATACCACAAAAAAGCCAAAAAAACAAGCCCAATTAAGCACTCTTTATAAGATTTTTAAGAGCTCTAAAAATTATTCGAAAAACACATCTGGAATCGGGAACTTCGCACAGAGTTCTTTGATTTCGGCGTGCACCTCTTTCTTTTTTCCTTCATCGTCCTTGTTTTTCATCGTCTCCAGCATCAGCTCCGCTACTCGTGCACACTCTGATTCTCCAAATTTTCGGGTCGTGATTGCCGGCGTCCCAAACCGGATCCCAGAGGGATTGAGCGGTGGGCGAGAATCATCGGCAATCGCGTTCATATTAAGCGTGATTCCGACTTCGTCGAGCACGGTTTGAGCTTCTTTTCCGGTTACCCCCAGAGAGCCAAAAACATCGGCCAAGATGAGATGATTGGAGGTCCCCCCTCCAAGCATTCGCACGCCCGCATCAGCAAAAACCTTTTCCATCGCTTTGGCGTTCTTCAAAATCTGCTGTGCATAATCCTGAAATCCTGGATTCAAGGCCTCTCCAAAACACACCGCTTTCGCGGCGATCTGCGCCATGTGCGGCCCACCCTGAAATCCCGGGAAAACCGATTTATCTATTTTTTTGGCTATTTCTTCGCTTTCTCGCGTAAGGATCATCCCGCCTCGTGGTCCTCGGAGGGTTTTGTGCGTGGTGGTCAAAATCACGTCAAATCCATCGTCAAACGGATTCCGAACCGCTTTCCCGGCAATCAGTCCAGCGATGTGGGCCATATCGGCAACAGCCAGAGCGCCTACTTCTCGAGCGATCTCGACAAACTTGGCATAGTCCAACTCTCGGGAGTAAGCCGAAAATCCAGCTAAAATCACTTTTGGTTTTTCTCGTTTAGCGGTTTCTCGCAGTTCATCATAGTCAATTTCTCCGGTTTCGGTATTTTTCATCTTGTACCGAATGAAGTTAAAGATCTTTGCAATGTAGGTCACGGGATGCCCATGCGTCAGATGACCTCCGTGCCCTAGATCCATTCCCATGATTGTATCTCCTGGTTCGAGCAGCGCGAAATACGTCGCCACATTGGCTGGGGCTCCTGAGAGCGGCTGCACATTGGCATATTTACAGTTAAAAAGTTCACACGCTCGCTGCCTCGCAATCTCCTCTACTTGATCGGTAAATTCTTGCCCTCCGTAGTATCTTTTTCCTGGGTATCCTTCGGAATATTTGTTGGTTAGTACCGATCCAGAAGCTTCTCTGACCGCTTGAGAAACATAGTTTTCTGACGGGATCAGTTCGAGCCCTTCGTTTTCTCTCACTTCTTCTCCACGGATAGCCGAGAGGATTTTTGGGTCATTTTTTTCGAGGAACGGGCAGGTTTGAGCGGTAGACATAGGAAATTAATTAAAAATTAAAAATGCAAAATGAAAAATTGCAGATTGAACAATTTGAAAATATTAAACCGAGTAAAAAAATCAACTTCATGAAAAAAAGTCGCCGGCTTTCGCTGGCGACCACGTCCCTTGGTCCAGCAGACTATTGTGATTTAGCCTTTTTGGATTCGGGAAATTTTGGTGAGGAGAGCATTCAGTTTCCAACTGATGCTCAATGTCCATGCAAGGATCGCGGCTAACCCCAAACCAAACGCTAAAGCCCAATTGCCATCGCGAGCTTCATAAAAGGCCCAGAGAGCGATGGCAGTTCCTACCGCCAAAATTATGACGGAGAGCTTCAATAGGACTTTTTCCAGAGGAAGTTGCTTCATCTTTCTATACCCCCTTCTTGAGAAAAATAAAAAGCCAATAAATAATTAATCAATTACTTATAAATTGTCATACTTGGGGTCAAAAATTTTCATTTGGCAAATCTTTACTTTTCCCAACAAAAAATTACCCTCAGGGGTGATGAAAAAATTAATTTTTCCGTTGCTTTTCATGGGGATTCTGGCCACCAGCGCAGAAGTATCCGCCATATCAAATCCCAGCAAAAAAAATCCCTACTACCAGAACTGGCTCCGCCAATACAAAAGCGGAAAATTTCCTCGTGTCAGCCTCCGCAGTTCATCTCAACCAAAAAAATATTACAACTTCCGAAGCCGGTTTAGCACCTCGGCGATGAAAAACCTGACCGATATCAACCTCACCCAAAAAGCACGAGAAAAAACCACCCAACGAAAAGCAAAAACAACCTATCGAGCTTCAGCTCCTCGTCGTGTCAGTAAAAGATATGGAGGGTTTTCTTATCGGAAGCTCAGAAGACAAAGAGCCCCCCTGGTCTGGCCAAAGGCTACCCCCAGATATAAATCCAAAAAGTCGCTCAATCCCCGAGAAAAAATCTACTGGCAGGACGATACACTCCGGGTCACGATCAACCCAGTAAGGAAGCTAAAACCACTCCTGGCCGTCGACCCAGAACCAATCGATATTTTTGACCTAAATCTTTTTTGGCCCAAATACACCAATAGCATTGATTTTCCTCAGGCCGTGGAACTAAGAAAGCTAAAATTCAAAATTGTTGAAAATGCTGGAATCGTAGAAGATTATTCTAATTTCCAGCTAGAAATTGAGGATAATCAATATGAATTTGAAAAAGACGGAACTCTGGCCCTGAACTTCGGTGGAGCTCGTATCGCGCAGGGAAAAAATCTCAATCTTGATATCAAACTCAGCGTCAAAGATCCCGATCAAATCCCCCACATCCCAGGACAACTAAGAGTCCAACTCACCTCTGTCCAAGCCGTGGCCGAAGGGACTTCTACCCGAGTCAAAACGAGGACCAAAGGATCGCGACGTTCAGACATCGTCCGATGGGAGCCGATCCCTCGAGTCAGTGATGATGGGACTTCTTCTTTTCGTGGCGCCGCTACCAAGATCGAAGGTCAAATGCTCGAGATAGGAACCTCGGCCATGGTGCTCGCCCTCAATCTACAAGCAAACTATGATGACCTCGTCATTGACAGCATGGTTGTCACCGATGAGCTCTCTAGTGGCTCGATTGATACCTGGACCACGAGGCTAAAGGCGATTGATCTCTCCGATGGTCGCATCCTTGGACAAACCAGATTTATCGACGGTCAAGCAAGTTTTAAATTTTGGAGTCCTTTCTCGGTCAAGCGAGGACAAACCCGAAAAATGGGATTTGAAATCAGTTTGGCCGACCGAGTAGATCTTTCTCGACAAAATACACAGTTCAAACTGGATATTCCCCTCGAGAGTCTCCACGTCCGAGGAATCGGATCCGGAAAAGATGTTCCCGACAGTAATAAATCTATTTCGATCCAGGCAGAGTCTTTTTTTGTGATTAATTCTCCAATCCAGATCGTGCATTCAGCAGATCAGCCTCGCCTCGCCGCCATCGGGTCTCCCGTACCAGTCTACCGGTTCAAAGTTAAAAATCTGGGATCCCGAGAGATTTCTCTCGAGCGAATTGCTATGGATATTCGACTTTCAAATCTGGAATATCCCGGAGGTATTTCTGCCGATGATTTTGACCTCCGATCAATGAAAAACGGACAGCCCATTTTTATCGGAGACCAACCCTTCAGCGCTACTACGCCTTCAAGCACAAAAGTAATCTTTGATGCTAACCACGATGTTCGAATCAACGGACATGACGAAGTAGAATTTGCACTCATCACAACCCTCGAAAACAACACCAGCGCAAAGCATAGCTCTCTCTCCGTCCAAATCCTGGGCGACAGTGAGCTGACAAAAGGGAATCTCCAAGACCTCAAAGATCTCAATAAAAATTTCATCTGGTCTGATCAATCCGCCCGCCTCCACTCCACTACTACCGAGGATTATCTCTCAGGATTTAAGGTTTTTGGGCTCCCCACCAACACCTTTGTGAATAAAAACTAAGCTCGTTTTTAGCTTTTCGTCATTCGTTTATTATAGATCACAAAAAATGAAATATTTCCTAAGAACTAAAAACTAACCACTAAAAACTAATTTATGACAAAAATCACGTATATCTACCACGGAGAAGAAAAAATCATCGATACTGATCCCAGGCTCTCTGTATCCAAAAATGCTGTCCAAAATCACCTTTATTTTTCGAGTGTTGAAACCTGTAAGGGCAAAGCCGAGTGTGGCCTGTGTAAAGTGAAAGGCATCAAAGGAAATCAAACCGCCCGAACCAGAAAAGAAGACCATTTACTCTCGGGAGAAGATTCTCATATTCGTCTTGGATGCCAGGTCTTTCCAGTCGAGGGAATGATTGTGGAGATCCCTATGCCCGATGGGAGATTTTTGACAGATCTGGATGCAGAACTAAAATCCCGCTACCAATAATCTTTCTTTAAAAACTCATACTTTTTTGATGTTTTTTTTGATGATTGTTGACCGATCTTTGACGTTGCTTTCTGCAATTCTTCCAAAAAAGTGAGAACGATGAAATTTTGAAAAATTCTTCAAAGTTTTTTTGTTCTCACTTGGCGGGGTGGTGAGAATACTTTGGATAACAACCCCATTTGTCATAAAGGAGAAAAAAATGGCAAGAGAAGAAAATCTAAATGAAGTAAATAGAGTAAGAGTTGAATGTGGTGATGAACCAATAGAAGACTATGAACTTCCTATTGAACATGAACCACATTGGTTTCAACAACAATCAGAATTAGATGATTTATCTGACGACTATTATGATGAAGATGGTTGTCCTCCTGGTGTTGATGAAATGCTCCTCCCTAATCCCAAAAAATCCTGGATCCCTTGATCTCTGGATTAGGCTAAAAATATTCTGAATTAACGTTGACGAAATTTCGTTTAGCAATTTTCTCAGAATTTCTCGCAGAAAGCAGAGTCAGCCATCACCTCCCGTATTGTCAGAAGGCAGTGCGGGAGGACCAACCTATTTAAACTTATTTACTCCTTTTTTGGGACAAACCTCCTGCAAAAAACACTGCGAACAAATCGGCACCGGCGCCTTACAAAAATCTCTCCCAAACTGCACCAACTGGTGTGACAGCGTCCCCCATTTATCCCGAGGCAATTTTTTCATCAAATCTTTTTCAACCTTTTCCGGATCTTTTTGTGTCGTAAATCCCACCCGCCTGCTAATCCTCCCGACATGGGTATCCACTACAAACCCCTCATTTTTTTGAAATAGATTCCACAAGATAACATTAGCCGTCTTTCGCCCGACCCCTGGCAAAGTCACCAGATCCTCCATCGTATCTGGCACTTTCCCATTAAAATCCAAAACCATTTTCTCTGCCGCTCCTTTGAGCGACTTAGATTTGGACCGAAAAAATCCCAACGGCCGAATAATCCCTTCTAGTTCTTCGATCGGCCGAGCCGCATAATGCTCCAGAGTGGGAAATTCTGAAAAAAGGGTTGGCGTGACCGCATTAACTTTCTTGTCCGTGCACTGTGCTGACAAAATTACAGCAAAAAGTAATGTCCACGGCCGAGATTGATCATAATCCAGATGACACTTCTCCATCGCGTAGTGGTTTTTGATTTGTTCTAAAAATATCTGAGAATCCATATTTTTATTTTAGTTTCCAAACATCGAACGTCTAGCAGTTGAAATTATTCCCACTTTTCTTAAGAATAAAAACATGAAGAAACTTCTCGTGGGATTTAGTATTTTCATCCTGTTTCTCGGGCAAACTTTTGCGCTCGAGTCAGATCCTATGCGAGCGGAAGGATCTATCGTGATCAACGAAGGGTTTGTGAAATCAACTGGGATTCTTTCAGATAATCAGGGGATGATTTTTTTAGAATTTCTCAAAGACTCATATGCCGCCCGACTGGTCGAAAAAGAAGAACCAGAAATCTCTACTCAGCGAATCAGCCCTGGAGACATCTCTGTCCGAATGCTAGAAAAAAGAATCAGTACAGCGTTTGAAGGGGAAATTTTACCTCCAGAAATCATCGAAATGCCAGCCCGCCCCCCTCGATCAAGGATGAAAGAAGTGATTGCTTTTGAGCTCCTCACAGACTCAGGAGAAGATGTAGTCTTTATTGATCGATTCACTCAAAAAAAAGCTAAAACTCGGCTCAAAGAAGAGCTCACCAACCCAGATGAATTTTTTCAGCGTTCAGGGATTCGACTGCTCACCCGGATCAACGAAGAAGACAAAATTCTGCTCCCCACACTCTGGGAATTTCGAGGGGAAGAGTATGCCAAAAAAATCTGCCAAAGAGAAAGAAATCTCATAAAACGACAAAAATGTGAGAGAGAAAAAGTCTGGAAAAAACTTGGTGGAAAGGTTGAGGAATCAGATGAAGAAGGGATTAATATTTTTTCAGCTGTTTTTACCAAAAACGGCATCTATGCCATCATCGATGAAAATCCTTCGCCGGATTTCGTTCCTCCGTTTCCAATTGATGAAATTGATTTAGTTGAAGAATCTCCTTTTCCAAGTGTAGAAGAGGAAGTTGAATTCCCAGAAGGCGATAGTGAAATCCCACCTTTTATCGAAGAAGACGACACCTCTCCACTCGGGGTTCCCGGGGATGAAAATCCTTTTTCTGGACTTCCTCAACAAGCCGGTAATCTTGCTCCTGGGGAAATTATTATCCCAAGTATCCCAGAATCAGGCGATGGAGAGGCTGGGACACCTCAGGTAGTCGATCTCCCAGTCTCTGGCGAGATCCCCACTGGGACTCCCGGAGAAGTAATCCCACTTTCTCCTTTTCAACCAATCGATACAATCCCAGCCGTAGAAGGAGGACAACCACAAGCACTCCCCCCACTAGAACCGCTAGAAACAGAAGACACTCCTCTATCTTCTGCCCCGCCAGCAGAAGACTTTTTTGATTCTCCAGAAGAAGATATCGCTCTCGAAGAACTAGAAATCACTGATGATGCCAAACTGCCTCAATCTGGATCATTTAAATTTCCTCTCGTGATGATATTGGCCTTCTTGGTCATCGGCGTGAGTGGGGTCCTCGCCTTCCGCAAAAAAACTCCTCCTCAAAAATAATACTCCCTCATTCTGCACCTGTCAGCCAACCTGTCCTCCATAGTTTGGAATTAAATTCTGAAGTTTACGAAGGAGGAAGTTTGAATTTCCAATCTAAAACCAACGCAGGCTGATTCTAACTTCCGCGTTCCGACTTCCTCATTCCGCATTTATCGAAACCATCACCTCAAAATCCAAGGCACTTTTTTAGTCGGAGCTGCTTCTTTTTCTTTCGGCAAAAGCACTTTGGCATATTCCAGCTGATAGATATCAAGAAATGTTAATCAAATTTCATGGTTCGTCTTTCATTTTTATTTTAAAAAAAGGAATAAATTTATTCCTTTTTTAAGTACTCTTTTTTGTAAGCCGAGTTCTGTCGTGGGCGTCATTTATCTGACATCATCCCGTGTGCACGAGATATTCATCGTCGGGAGAAATAACAGAATGGGAAAGAAACCATATTCCTGCATTTCGCCACCCGATTCTCCGCATCAGGGGTTTAGCATCCTGAATTCTTGTGGATCCAAGAACGCAGAGCATCACCTCTGCAATATTTCACTAGGGCCCCGCACATTTTCAAAATCAAAAATTGACTTATCTTATAATCTGTCCATAGCATCATTGTAGTTAATCCCATGTTCTTCACAAAATGCTGATAATTCTTCTTGTGTTTTCATAGTTCCATCTAATGTTTCTGAGGTAAAAGAACGCTCCGATCTTTCCCACGCAGATTTCATCGCTGTGACCAAAGTTTTCAAATTTGCTAAAGCAGTTTCATCTAGCTCATCAATAGGATCTTTTTCGTGTTCTAATTTGCGCATAGTATTGTTGAGTTAAAATCAAACATGTTATAATACTTTTACAACAGGAAGTCAATTAAATTCCAAAAAAGTGCGGGGATACATAATTTCTGTGCCACTTTCCGTCGTCGTCGATGGCTCCATACTTCCAGAAATTTCTTTCAGAAATTGCTTCCAGTATTCCGCAATCTCCTCCTCTCAAAATTTCATCTGTTCTCAAGTCATTCTTTGTAGATAAAATTTTGTTTTTTTAGTTTCAAAAAATATAAAGCCATCGGCGACGCATCGACCGTTAGTCGTCTGATTTTCTTTCGTGCGGCTCGGACTTTCCTCCCCCAATTTTGTGTTGAAGGCGACACCAAAAAAGAGCGCTTGAAACCTAGTCGAAAAAAGGTAAAAAGTAAAGGCGTAAAAACTATCTCATTTTTTTACACTTGGGAGACGAAGTTTCATAACTTCGTTGGAGGGAGTAATTCTGATATTTGTATTCAGCAAAGATATGAATCTTTGCCTTCAGGATTTATATAAATTTATTACGATGAATGACCGATTTCTCGAGGACCTCAAAGATCGAATCGACCTGGTCGAATTGATCCGCAAATATACGGAGATCAAAAAAAGCGGAAAAAACTTCATGGCCCGGAGTCCTTTTCGAAATGAGCGGACACCGAGTTTCTCTATCAGTCCAGACAAAGGCGTCTGGTATGACTTTGGCGCTTCGGAGGGAGGAGATGCGATCCGGTTTCTCGAAAAAATTGAAAATGTGAGCTTCCAGGAAGCCGTGGAAATGCTGGCCGATATGGTTGGGGTGGAAGTGCCAAAAAATTTCGGAGAAGAAAAAGTCAGCAAAGAAGAAAAGAAGGATATTTTTTCCCTTCACGAGGCGGCAGCGGAGTTTTTTGTTAATCACCTGCAAAAACACAAACCAACGCTCAAGTACCTAAAAGATCGTGGTATCACCGAAAAAACAATCAAAGATTGGCAGTTGGGTTATGGGGGAGATGCATCAGATGGGCTTTCTAAATTTTTACTAAAGCAGGGATTTTCCACAGATCTGATGGGGCAATCTGGAGTTGCATTTGAGCGGGACTTTGGGGACAAAAAAATGCGAGATCGATTTTTTGCTCGCCTGATGATCCCGATCCATGAAGCCCGAAACGGAAAGATCGTCGCTTTTGGTGGTCGAGATCTGAGTGGCGAAAAGGGAGTGGCCAAATATGTGAACTCTCCAGAGAACCCGGTCTATCATAAATCCTCAACCCTTTTTGCCCTCGACAAAGCCCGGAAAGTGATCAGCGAAAAAGATTTTGTGATTCTCGTCGAGGGATATTTTGACGTCATATCGGCTCACCAGATGGGGTTTAAAAATACAATTGCTACCTGTGGGACAGCGCTGACCGAAGAACACCTGCGAGTACTCAAACGACTCACCAAAAATATTTATCTGGCTTTTGATTCAGACGTGGCCGGCAAAAAAGCCACACTTCGGTCCGTAGAAATGTGCCTGAAGGCCGATCTCAATCCTTTTATCATTAATATTGAAGGGGGAAAAGATTTCGATGAACTGGCAAGAAAAGATGAAGAATTGCTCAAAAAAGTAATCAAAGAAGCGAAGGGAGCGCTGGAGTTTTTCCTCGATCGATTTGCGGAAAAAGTGCTCAATGGGACGCTCGAGGGAGAGAAAAAATTTCTGGATTCTTTCTTTTATTTCCTCCAATTTGTGAATCGGCCGATAGAAGTAGATCACTTTTTGACACAAATTTCTGAGAGATTGAAACGGGCCAAAGATATCATCGAGTCAGAATTCAAAAGATTTGTGGCTAAAAACAAATCTGGAGGGATGAAACCAAAATATGAACCACCCGCCAAAATCGGATTTTCTCGAGAGGAGAGTTTTGTTGGCTTTATGATCGCGCGATGGGATCTTTTTAAGTCCCGAGTAGATGGGGATCTTGTGGCTCTTTTTACCGAAGAAATGCCCAAACATTTTTTATCTCAAAAATGGAAAGGGGAACATTTCACCGAAGAAGAAAAAATAACTCTGGCCGCCTGGGAGATCTATCAGGAGAACTTGTATGAGAATTCTTCAGATGAGGTACTAGTCCGAGATTTTGAGATCTTTGTGAAAAACTTGCAGGTGGTCCAAGAAAAGCAAAAAAGGCTGGAAGAGGCGAAAAAAGTGCGGGAAAGTTTAGGAAAAAATTAACAACTTAAAATAGTTCTAACTTGGGCTCCGATTTCTCTAGGAATACAGTAAAAAAATTGTTTAAAAGTTCTTTGGGGGTGTGTTTTGTTAAAATCTGCAACTAAAGAAATTAATTCATCCCTTCTCATTTCATTATAAAACAAGATATCTTGAATTAATTTTTTTATATCGAACATCCCTCCATCTACAATCAATTGAGCTATTACTCCTGTATTAGATTCGATGCATTGGTTCTTCCCAGCAAGAAGCCAATAATATAAGTCTTTTCTTTTTTGAGGAGTTAAATTCTCCAGCTTTTGTAGTAATAGATCCTTTCGTAAAGAGTTTTCAAAAGTTTTATCAAGAAATTTCATTTAAAGAAGTTTTAGAATATTAATTCTTTGTGTAGTATAGCGTGTGTTTGCGTTTTGTCAAATCAATCCTACTTATTTTCTAAAAACTTGGACGCCAAAAACGCGATTAGTCGCTAACATAAGCTAATAAAATAACATAAAAGAAAATGCAAAAAAAGTGAAAAAAAGTTAAGATTGGGA
>CAYFMH010000020.1:0-23998 GCA_964344165.1 uncultured Candidatus Peribacteria bacterium
ATACCACTACCTGAGCAAGAATAATAAGTGTTTACCATGTCCATATTGTAGGTATATAGATAAAACGAAAAAGCACCCCGAATCCTCGAGGTGCTTTTCAAATCCCTCTTTAATTCTCCTAACGCAAAACCCCTCTTAAAAATCTTTTCCCTAGTATCTCCCCTTATCAAGGGAGCAAAGGGAGAGTTAGCAGATTATTTCAAAAAATCGTTCTTCACGTTTTCTTTTTTGATGTACGTCCGAGCGATTTTCATATTCATCTTGTTCATCGCATCGAGCTCAGCCAGAGTCTCATTTCGTTTGGCCCTGAGGACTTCTTCTCTTTCGTGAAGTTTGGCCAGTTGAAGATCGAAACGATCCAGCATTCGGAGTTTGGTCTGGAGTTTGCTTTTACCGGCCACGCCCCGAACTCTCAGAGCAGTTGGGTGAAGCGTAAAAGCTTCGATAAATTGTTTCGCGGTGGCGATAACTTTGGAGATAGTCATTTTTAGTAGGGTTAAGAAATAAAGAAATGACTTGAGGGGATAGAAAGATCTATCTTTTTCCCGCCCTCTGCGGGAATCATCTTTATTTGGGGCCCTATGGTTAGGGGTGAAATTCATTTTCAAGGCCTATGCTGCACCTTCATTTACAAAAAAACATCGTACTTTTTTTGGGAGCCCCGTCTGGGATTAGGTTAATTGAATTTGGTAAATTGTGCCTAGTTTAACATCAAAACTAGGTGGTTTAGGAGTGAAAAATGTCTAGTAGACATCTGAACTAGGGGGAGTGAGATGTTTGAGGGTGGTATTTTGGGGGGGGCCTCGCTCAGTCGATTTTTTTTATGGCTAATAAATATACGGCTTCTCCGGAACCTCAATCTCCGTAGCCTGCTCCAGAGAAATAAAAAACGGCTGATCTTCATCGGCATCAGACTGAAAAGTCCCCTCGATGGCTAACCACTGATCATCAGCCCACGAAACAGATTTATCTGACTTTATCCGTAACACCACCGGACGAGCATCCGCACTACAACACCGGATAAGAAATCGAGCTAGATAAAATTCCCCATCTGCCATTTGCCCCTCCCGAAAAACAAATCCCTTAACCCGCACTTTTTGCCCTTCGTATTTCCGGGGATTTTCTTCCTGCCCCAAAATCTTAATCCAATCCCCGAAGCTTCGAGCCGTACTATCGATCTGAAAATTAACGGGTGCATCCAGCTTGAGAGTAGAATAATCCGTCGCGATACCTCGTTTGCTCGCAGCCAGGCTTGAGAGTGGGGCCGGAGGAAGCACCAATCCCAAAATCAACGGAAGGGTGAAAATCATCAAAGATCTTTTGTAGAGGTGATGATCCACCCCATGCCAGTGGAGGTCTTTTTTTGCAAATAAAAATAAACCCGAGACCAAAGCAAAAAGCCCCGTACAAATGACCAAAAAATTATATCGAGGCAAAATATACAAAGACAAGTGATCATTCCACCAGAGATGGAGGAACCAACTCCCCAGAAGGATCAATATGATGGCCGTGAGAAGTCTTTTAGTCATTTTGTACTAGATTTATATTTTAGAAGTAAGGAGTAAGAAGTAAGGGATTTTAGACTTTGAGTTTTAATTTTTAACCTTTGACTTTTCCCCCTTGCTCCATGCTTCTTTCTTCTTGCTTCTTGTCTTTTGTCTCTTCTAATTTGATTTTAAAAAATAAATAAGTCTAAGAAAAAAGTAGCCGCCACAACCAAGCCGCCCACTAATAAGGCCAAATAAAGCAGAGCTTTGGTACGAAAGGTGGTCCGCATCATGATCAGGGCCTTGATATCGATCATGGGGCCAAAAACGAGGAACGCCAATAGGGCCGCAGGACCGAACTGGTGGGCATAAGCCAGTGCAAAAAAAGCATCGGTTGTAGAACAAATCGAAATGACAAATCCCAAAGCCATCATGGCCAAAATCGCTAATAGCGGGTTCTCGGCAATGGATAAAATCATCTCCCGTGGGACAAAAGTCTGTGTCAATGCGGCCAATCCAGCTCCAATCGCCATGACTGATCCCATGGTGATAAATTCTGTAATCGCATGATCAAAAAAACTTTGGACATTTTTCGGAACATGAGCAGAACAACAATGAGTTGTCTCTATTTTTTTGGTAAGGAGCTCTGATCGCTGGGCAAAAGAAAACACATATCCCACCCCCGCCGCGATAAAAAAGCTCAAAATGATCCGCCCCCACCAAATCTCCGGATTATCTGGAAAAGCCACAATCGTGGTAATAATAACAATAGGATTGAGGACCGGTGCCCCCAATAAAAAACTCAGCGAAGCGTACGCTGGCACATTCTTTCGAATCATCTGCCGAGCCACGGGGACGTTACCACACTCACATACCGGAAAAAAAATCCCCAGTCCACTCAGTGCCGCACAGAGCCCCAGACGATTTTTTGGAAGCCATCTGAGGATGGTTTCTGTTTTGACGAAAAAATGGATCCCCGTAGAAACTAGTGTTCCTAGCAGAATAAATGGGAAAGCTTCAATAATGATGCCTAAAAACAAGGTCACTCCATCGCTGATGTTTGGAGGAAGCATGAGACGATTTTAAAAAGCTGATTCATAATTACAAGAAGTGAAATAATTAAAAAAAATTTGCCTTCTTTTTTAAAGTTTCTAAAATCTCCCTCGCTCTTTTTGTTTTTAAAGATATTTTCCAAGAAGTAAGTAACAAGAAGCAAGAAATTGGAAAAATTAAAAAAAGCCAAAATTTTATCTAAAAAGTTTAAGAATTTGAACAGATGAAATTTTGAGAGGACCCGCCGTCGTTCCCGAGTACTCGGGATGGCGGACAGGGTGAAGACGAAGTGCATGGAATTTTTGCGGAGCAAAATGGAATGCAAGCAGTCGTCTAACGACGACGCCATCTTAGCTCAGTTGGCTAGAGCAGCGGCTTTGTAACCCGCAGGTCATCGGTTCGAATCCGATAGATGGCTCCATTAAAAAATGAAAATGCCCCTTGTGGGCTTTTTTGTTTTTTAAATACGATAAATATTTCAAATTTGAAACGAGTAAAGGTTCGATAAAAAAATCAACTACTCTCCCGACAAAAAACCCATTCCTGATCTCTAGAAAGTTCTGGATGAAAAGTATATCCATCTTGATCAAAATTTTTGATCAAATTAAAATCTTCAATCCGATTTTTTACCAAAAAATTAACCATCATACCCCTGGCTCGTTTCGCAAAAAGAGCAACTACTTTGTATTTTCCGTTTTTAAATTCTTTAAACACCGGAGTAATAATTTTTCCTTGTATTTTTTCCGGCTGAATCGCCTGGAAGTATTCATTTGAAGCCAAATTCACCAAGACTGGTTCTTTTTGTTTTTCCAAAGATTTGTTTAATTCTGCTGTCACCTGATCGCCCCAGAACGCATAGAGATTTTTAAAGCCTTTTGTTTCAAGCGGCGTCCCCATCTCGAGTCGATACTCAGCGATCAGATCTAGCGGTCGCAAAACCCCATAAAATCCAGACAAAATCCGAAGCCGATCCTGCACAAAATGCAAATCCTCTGGAGAAAAATTGCCAATATCAAGTCCACGATACACATCCCCAAAAAAGCTCAAAACCGCCTGTTTTGCTCCCTGATCGAGCACAAGCTCTGACGGGAAATTTTGAAAACGTCCGACATTCAGGTCCGCAATTTTTTCACTCACCCCCATAAGTTTTTGTAAATCTGCTGGACTATAGGCCTGTAAAATAGACAAAAGCTCCTGGCTTTTTTCCCAAAAAACCGGCTGTGTAAATTCTGAAAACGAAGGCAATTTTTCATTAGCAAAAGTCTTCGCCGGAGAAATAATCATTAGCATCGTGGATATTTTTATACAGTCAGAAAAGAAACCACAAATATCGTTTTTTACAAAAAAAACTCAGAAACTCTGAGCCTTTTTAAGAAAATAAAATATCTATTTTAAAAATGCATTTTTTATTGCTGAAAAGCTTGTTACCGCATTAAAATAATCTTCCAATTTTTTATAGTCTTTAAATCGATAATCTTCTTTATTTTTAAAATAAGGGTCAGAATTTATAAATTTCTCAAATTTTGGATAATTTTTAGAAGAAGAAATAACAAAAAGCCTTGTGGAAAGCTCTCTTAGTTGAGATAATCTCTGAAGCCCGGTTATAATTCCCGTCGAATATTCTATTTCAAATGCAAATTTTGGAACATCATTTTTAAACCAAATTACGTCTATCTGCTTAACAAGAGGCAATATTTCTTTTCCAATGAAACGAGTCGGAAGTTCTTTTAAGGAAGTGTAATCAGATAATTTTTCCCCATAGGCTTCTTGCGATCTATCCGGTGTATAAGTATCATACCCAGAAAGTTTTCCTATTTTCAAAAGCAACAACTCCGCCTCCGAATGAGCTGTAATTTCATTTGAATTCTCTAAATCGCTTTCTATTTCATCTTCTTTTATAGAAAATTTCTTTATGAATTGCTCTATAGAACCAAATTCCTTCAAAATTTTATCCGTAGCTTCTTGATTAACACACATAAAACCCTGAACAATAAAATTATGACTATATCCGGCTATATCAGAAAATTCAGAAATAGGGACATAAATTGGTTGTAGATCAGTCAAAAAGAAAACACATGCCCATGGTTCTTCTTTTGGTTTTGGTGGCCATAATGCCAAACTCAATTCTTCGCTTTGTTGTTTAAACTGCAATTTACCAGCCCACATTAATTTTCCTTCTTTTTCACGACCTTCTTTGCCTTTGTAGAAAAAAACGATATCTCCTGGTTTCATTTTATCCCAAGTTGATTTCTTTTTTTCTTTTGTTCCCCAGGCAAATATCTTATTGGCTTTTCCCAGTATTTCTTTTCCCTCTTTTTCCAAATATGGCTCAATAATCGAATAATCTACACCGTTCTCAATAGTGCTCAAAAAATTTTTATAAGAAGTCTCATTTGACCTCGGTGCAAGGAAAATTTGCATATCCATATACTTTAAAAATCTTAATAAAGTATACAAACAAAGAAAGCCAAAAACAATATTACCTCACAAAATCTGCCCGCACACAAGTCTCCTCGATCTCTACATATCCCTGGTCACAGAGCCAAACATCGGTTTTACTCACGACCGCATGGGCATTAGCCGGAATTGCTACACAGTAGGCCTTATCCAGAGACCAAGCATATCCACTATCACAAGCACATTTATTGTCTTTAGCCGAAGCATTTTCTGGACAATTAAGTTTTGGGGCACTGGTTTTAAGATTTTCAGAATCAGGAAGTGGAGTAATCCCCACTACCGGCTCTGATTGATCGGCTAGTTTTTTGGTCAGACTGATCAATTCGTCATTAACTTTTTTGTTTTCCGCTTTCAATTCTTTTATCTCAGCCTTAAGCTCAGCAATCGTCCCATGCAGCGTATTTATTTGAGCGAGTCCATTTTCTTGGACCTGCTGAAGTACTTCCACGTCTACCTGAAATTCATTCTGTAGACGAAGTTTTTTGATCTGATAATCCGCGTAGGTATGAATTCCATAGATTACACCCACACACAGAGCCAGAGAAAAGGCCCATCGCAATACCCGAAACAGTGGAGACAATTTTTTCATTTTTAAATTTGTTATTTTTTTGAAATCGTATAATTATAACACACAAAAGCACCAAAATCAAACATTTTTCAAAAAAAGCACTGTGGATATTTTTTAGTAAAAAAATACAATTAATTCAATGAAAGAGGTATTCACCGAAAACAATCTTCCCTGGATCATCTTCAGCCTAATAATTGTAATTTTTCTGGCCTGGCTGATTATTTTTATCCGAGACAAAACCGAGTCAGACTCCTACTCTCAATCTACTCCCCCTCCCATGCCAACCAAAAATCCAGGAAAAATAGGGGCCGAAACTCCCTCCGAGTTTTTCAGAAAAAATAAACAATTTATTGCCCCACTCTTTCTCGGAGTTGTGTTTTTAGTAGGGATTTCTGTCTATCTTTTGGTCGAACCATCTACCCCCTCTGGAGAGAATTCTGAGGATAATTTCTTTCCCTTTTTTCTCTTTTTTATTCTTCCTTTTTTTTGGATGAAAAACTTCAAAATAGAAAAAAAATCCGGAGGGAAATTCACCGAAAACCACCGAAAAATCATCATGGGAATTATTATTTTTACCACATTGATGCTTTTCTTTGGGATTATTTATCTGATAACACACGGGCCAGTGCAATCTTAAACTTTTCTTTCTATCATTTTTTAGGAACATTCTGTACTGCCTTTTTTATTCCATCAATCACAACCTGAGCAGGCACCTGATGACTACAAGCAAATGCTCTTGCATCTTTTGCAATTTCTGTAAATACACATGGCCCTGCTAATCCATCATCCCTAAAACCAATTGCTACATTTCCACTATTTTTATCCCGAACTAATACAAAAGATCTCCCATTATTCATCGCTTGACTAAAATTAAACTGTGGATTCGATTCTGTTTCTTTATAGATTTTTGTAATCTGTTTAACTACATCTCTTTGTATATCTGAACATTGAACCCCTTCTTCATCACAAATTGTTTTAGGTTTATCTGAACAAGCACTCGTAAGGCCTAATACAGAAAGAGCTGCCAATGGAGCGGTTAATCTATTTAATGCCATAAAATTTAAATTTAGAAATTACAAAATATTATTAATTTTATTTTTACATTTTGTCAAACAAATTTAATTTACCTTTTCATCCATAAATATCAAAATAAACCTATCTTAACTCTTAAAATCATGAAAAAAATCTTTTCCTCGGCACTCGCTTTTGCCTTTTTATTCATCATCACTACTACCCAAGCTCAAGAAACAGAAGAAAAAATAATTGCTGTGCCTCCAGCAGAAGTCTCGACTGAAGTCACCGATGTCACAGACGAACTCAAAGACGCTATGGAAAAAAGAATGATGGCAAAGAAATTGATGATAAAAGAAGACTGGAAAGACAAAAAAGAATGGCACAAAGGAAAATGGAATAAACACGGAAAAGATAAAAGCCTGGGAAAAATGATTCTCTACAAATCTATTTTTGCTGCTTTTGCCCTTGTTTTCCTATTTTTGGCGGCTTTTTCTGTAAGAAAAGGCTGGGAACTTGGAGGCAAGAAAAAATAGATTGAACAAAAATTTTATTCAAGCTATTGGTAAAAAAAATCCCGGAGACCGTAGCCTCCGGGCAATTATCTGTCATCCACCATCGATCGAAATCGAAGCAAATAACAAGTCAGTTACTTTCTTTTCATCTGAGAGCATCCAAACTGGCACTCCAGATAGAAAAAGAGAGCTAATTCTTTTTTTCGTTTGTGGATCAGGCCGCAAACTCGAGTTCGTTTGCGATGATCGCCCCACGGGTGGCCATGAAGTACAGGCCCATGTAGTGGGTTTCAACCCGCGGGTGAGCCGCCGTCTCAGGGAGACCGAGTTCGATGGCCACTTCTCGCGGCAGATCATAGGTGGCGCAGCCCGGCTCGTAGACGATGATGTCTTTGAGCGTCGGGACCAGACCGTGGTTACGCGCCGACAAGATAGTGAGAACGAAATCCATCACGCAAATATCGGTGCAGATCCCCACGACGACCAGCTGCTCGATCTGGTTCTGGTTGATCCATTCGACCACAGCATTACGGCCGGTCTCCAGATCAATCCCTCCGACGAAGCCGTTGATGCAGTTCTTGCCAAGGATGGTCGTGTTTCGAGCCTGCTCCATCCATTTCAAGGGCGGAACTAGCTCTTCTTCACCCGTCCCCGCCACACAATGGGTTGGGTAGGGATCCTCGGCTTTGCCCGGTTCGTGAGTGTCACAAAAGACCATGATCGGCTGGTCGTCATTTTCGAACTTCCGAGCCAATCGATCGGTCTCTTTGACCATCTGGTCGATCCTCTCGTCCGGCGCCGGCGGAGCCAGGTTACCGGCTCCCGGAGTGCAGAAGCCGTTGATCAAATCGACAGTCACGAGACCTGCCTTCTTGCCGACATTCACCTTCACCTGGTTCACCGGCATTTGAGTTTTCATCTGGGTCAACATGATCGTATTCCTTCCATACCTTAGAGGTTGATTTTGTCTCCTGCCATCGGTCCGACCGATACGACGGAAATGTGATGGCCCATCACCTCTTCGAGAAGACGAAGGTAGTCCCTCGCCTCATCGAGAAGTAATTGGCCGGTGGTTGGTTTAGCAATTCCCGCCACCTCCCGGTAAACCGGACGGCATTGGGCCAGCAACTGCGTAAGCCGCTGATGATGATCTTGAGTTGGGGTTGCCGGGATCTTGATCCGGGTGATCACCTTTTTCCGCCCCTCGGTTTCCCATTCGAAGAATTCATCCAAGTTCTGGTCTTTGCCTTCGAATGCATAGGCCGTACAGACCTTGAGCGTAGGGAAACCAAACAGACGGTCGAGATTGGTCACGACCAGGCGATCAACTCCTTCCACGATATCCAAAGCGTATCGAGCCATCACCCCGTCAAACCAACCGACACGAAATCCTCCTTGCCAGTGGTTTGTCCCGTTGTGATGATCCTGGATTTGAACGGTGAGACTCTCATCCTCTGTTGGAAAAGGGCCCGCTCCATGCCGAGTATGATAGGCGCGAATCACGCCTACCCGGATCGGATCAGGCCGATTCCAACGTGCCGTGAGATCCAGGGCGTTTTGAAACGTTGTTCGGGTCTTGGTCACATGTGGCCAAAACCCGCGTTCACGATCCAGAAGTACTCCCTGAGCCCCTTCGAAAACCACATCTTCATCTGCCGGTGGCAACACATCGGAACGTATCTCCACCATGTTGGCGAACTGCTGGTATTCCTCCGTGAGGAGATCCACCAGATCAGTTCGCCGCAATTCGGCATGTAGTTCGGAAAAATAACCATTCCCCGTCCCGGCCCGAGCCAGTTGATCCGCTTGTTCCAACTTCACCTGTTGGAGAAGAACAAGCTTCTCCTTCAGGATGACTGGATCTTGCAGATCAGCTGCTCGAAGTGCTTGTAATCCCAGATAGTTGGCGTCGAAAATCGTTTCACCAACCCCCAGACCACAGCTCCCATGCCGATCCTGATGGCGAGAAGTCTCGCGCATCCGGTTGAGGAATTTCTGAAACGGCGTCACCACCAAGCAATCTGCGTCAATGGTGAGTCGCTCCAGCGCATCCAGGATACCTTTTCCTTCCAGAACCTCGTTCTCTCGAAGGAGGTTTAATGGATCGATGAGCATGTGCTTCGAGAGGTACGTACGCACCCCCGAAACTAGTGTCCCCGAACCAAACTGCGCGAAGCAATGCACGAGTCCGTCTGACCGAACCACGTGGTGAGCCGCCTGTGGCCCACCATTGTAGCGAACCACGGACGGGATCCCGTCCCGGCGAACCAGGTAATCGGTAATAGTCCCTTTCCCTTCGTCGCCGAAACCGAGTCCTGCCACGATAAAAGTCTGTGCCATAGCACACCTCCTTTTTTCCATTCCTTGTGGAGACGTGCTACATGCGCGTCTCTCTTTCAGGTTTCCATCATTTTCCAAACCCCCATCGCGTCACCAAAGTGTCGCTGACAGAGGCCATCGGAAAACATGAAATGCTGGTATCCCATCTGGCGCATCAGCACCACATCAGACAAATCGCTGAGCGAAACCGACTGGTTCTGCTCAAGCGAAGTGAAAATCCGCGAAGCCAGGATGGCCTCAGGATCTTTTTCGATGATGGTCTGAAGTGCCGGGAAAATACCGTCTGGCCCGACATTGACATAGAGGTCGTCTCGAGCCGCCATCAGGTTGATTTTCGTAAAGGCGTTGCACTGCAACGCCTCAGACTTGATGAAATCAACCCCCTTCGGCGATTCGATCTTCAGTACCAGATTGGCCGTCGGAAGTAAATCCTGTACCGACTTGATATCCTGGAGTTCTTCCACGAAGGACAACATGATATCGTTGATGCCGAGTGCACGGCAAGCCGCCAGGTATTCTTCATCCTCTGGGGTGAGATACCCCATTATCCGAAGATTGTTCCCCTGGAGGTTGATGGCCTGCCCTTCCCCCACCGCATGACGGGGGGGCGGATCCACATAGATCGTGTTTCCACGGGCGACCTTGACTTCGCTTCGATCGTCACCTCGGAAGATCACCACCGCCGGACAATCCACTTCCACTTCGTGGTTGAGGATGATCCGACCGTAGACTGGAGCCGCCCATTGGACGATCCTCAGTTGACGACCTTTGAGGTCCACCCAAAACCGTTTCCGGTAGCGGGTGGTGAGAGCCAGGATTCGCTCCAGCGTTTCCTTGGGGGTGTAGGCAGATTTTGCACCTACATTGTATCGGACCCCCTCCACGCCAGGATGCGAAATAACCTCGTGAAGCAGCTGTTCTTGATGAACAGCCGGTAGTGTTGCGATCAGCATGTCCACCTCCTTTTCTGATCCTGGAAGTTGTTTGATAGGTCTGATTTTATCAATTTTTGAGATATTTTTTGTTTTCACAAGGCGAGAGAAGTGCAGCTTAGCCTAAGCTAAGTAAACGACGAACAACGAAGTGAAAACTAAAAATAATCGGAAAGTGGTGAAATTATGACTTATTAGACAACTTCCAAACTATAACAAAACGAAATGTAAAAGAACAATTTGCACATAAAGTACAAACTGATAATAAAACTCAATCAAGTGAAATAAATAGTCACGCATGACTAATTAGCAAATTAAATATATCCTTTTTAATAAAGCAAAAAACAAGATCGACAAATAAGATTTGTCAGCACAAAATTGACAAAAAATAATTGTCGACATCTAAAAACATAAAAAAAGGAGGCGACATTACTGCCGCCTCCGAGTTCCTGACATTTTGAGCAACCAATATCTCCCCGAAAGAAGAATTAATCACTACTCATGCCAGATACTAGGATCAGATCTTCTGATTGGATCCAATCCTACAGGCGCTGGGTCCGACCACCGCGGGGCTTGCCCGAACCTTTCTTCGGCAAGTTCCCACGCGGATTGACCTTCACCAACGCCTTCTTTCCCTCCAACCCCTTCAGGGCCTTGAGGGTATCCCCGGCTTCCAGGGTATTTCGGCCGAGATCTCCGAGATCCACCGCCACGTCGTCCAGGTCTGCATCGCCTTCTTCGATGGCGAGCACCCCCATGATGACGTCGATGATGGCATTCGGATCGCTGTTGAGAAGCACGTGCTCCGGCTCCAACACCTTCTTCCACGGATCCAGACACCGGCCATAGCCGCCATCCACCTTGTCCGCGGGGAAAATGAAGTAGACGTGGTACTTCTCATGAAGAAGCCGGAAGGCTTCCTCCGCCGGCACATCCTCCGCCTGGGTATCTCCCAGGATGTCACGGATGTACCGCCGAGCCACGACCGGATAGAAGGCCTCGTCACCCAAGAAGAAGAAATACCCCTTCTTCCCCGGCGGAAGCCCGGTCAGTACCGACTTGGTGGCGTAGTAGTAGGCGGCCAACTCATAGGTTTCCTTCATGCCGCCACCACCGCCGCCTTCGAGGCGAATCTTCGACAGAACCTCGTCGAGACGATTGTCTGTCTCAAACTGCCCCACCTGCAGCGGTACCGAATCGCAGGTCGCATCCCCCACGGCCGCGAAACTCACGGCCGGCTCAGGAACATATCCTCGAGCCTGGAGGATTCCGAAGAACTCCGGAAGCCGATTGAAGATCAGGTTCGCTTCTTCAAAGTGCGATCCGGTCACATCCAGGGCCACCACGATGGGCGTTTCCTGGCAGCACTCCCGAGTGACTCCCTTGGGATCCAGTTCATCATGAACTGCCCCACTCCCGTGGCGAGATCCGAGATCCGGATCCCAACCACTGTCAAAAGCTCCCGGGTCGCGGGTCCGCGTAGAACAGCCCACATGTACGTCGTAGCTTCCTCCACCCATGACATTCTCCTTTCTTTGTCTGGTGGTTGATACTCGCCGCCAAAAGGCGACACTACATTTTGAACTCGCGGAAGCGATCCGGTCCGAAAACCTTCCGTCTCACATCTTTGAGCATTTCCTTGACTTCCCAGGCATCATTGGCTCGACCACGGGGGCTCTCCAGCAGAAAGTACCCGATGAACCGCTGCAGCCTTTTGTCTACCGTTTCCGGCAGAGTACCGGTCTGTACATCACCTCCCATCAAATAGACCATGGTTTTGCCGACGGAATAAAGATCCGAGGCCGGCAGAGGCGTTCCTTTGGCTTTCACCTCCGGAGCGCTAAAGTCCGCATTCAACACTCGGAATCCTTCTCCAGTTTCTTTCGGTCGAGTGATGGCATAGCTCCAATCAATGAGCCAGCCATTGTGATCTCCCGGCCGAAACATCACATGTGATGGATCGATGTTGCCATGCAAGATCCCCTGATAGTGGGCATAACCCAAAACCAGAAGAATACGATTGAGCATCCACACGGCATGTTCCGGAGGAACTCCACGCGGGTAGCGTTCTCGTATCGCATAACCATCAAACCCATCCACCTGTTCCCAGAGGGAACCCACTTGGTCTTCGGTGGTTTTGAACTGGGCAAGAAAAACGGGAAGATGTTTCCCGAAATCATACCCATCGTCCATCCCAGCCCGAAGGTTTCGCAATACCTGGATCTCATTCTGAGCCAGATCATTATCTCGGGCATCGTCAATGATCTTGGCAACAACAGGCTTTTGCAGCCCATCATCTTCAAAATCACCGCCGTACACCGTGGATAAATCCCCTTCACAAAGGACTCGCCGCAGGTGATAAGCCCGCTTCTTGGTCTTGATCTCGAAGTCGAATTCTTCGACTTCCGGCTCACTTCTCTTCCGCTGCCCCCACGTCCCAGCCTCGAACTGAGTCTCGGCTTGTTCGTGGAATTCATTCAGCTTCTGGAAAGCAACTCCTGCCAAATCGCGAGCTTCTACGTCACCATTGTATCGGTCTGGATGGACCACTCTGGCCATCTGCCGAAATGTTCGGGAGACGTCCGCTTGGGAAGCGGTTTCTCCAAACACATCTTCTGGGTACTGCGCCTGCATGAGGTTGTCATGCAGGATCTGAAGTTCTTGTGGGATCATAGCATCCTCCTTTTCCTGCATATTCCCAAACAAAACACACTCAAGGAAAATTTTTAGCGATTTTTTGTCGGGGCGAGATTTCTCCCTACTGGTCGGGAGAAACTCGCCCCCAAAAAATCGCTCTCGCTGAAGATCTCACTTCATTTTCATCTCACTTTCAGAAAGCGAAATACATCAGCCTTTAAAATTGTAAAAAAAGGGGAAGGGAGGGGCTCCAGGCCCCTCCCCTTAGTTGGAGAGATACAATCCGTGTAACCGAATGTACTCCCCAACTCCCGAATCCACCCATTGGTCGATCGGTTTTCCCTGACTGATCCGTTCACGGATAACCGTGCTCGAACCCACCAGGTTCTTCATCTCGACCACCTGGTACGAAGGCGGCAGATCTGCATCCACCATCCCGTAACCAGGCCGGACAACAATGGCAAAGTTGAACGCCTGCCAGATCTCCAGCCCCTTTTTCCAAACGCGGTGAATTTCCGATTGCTGGAGGTGGCCGCCGGCGATGATATCTCCGCCAACCACATGCCAGATCTGATGATCCGGAAACTTTTTTTCGTACCGCGCCTGAAGCAGGTAAGCCGGAGTGTAGGTCCCACCGTCCAAGTCGAAGCAATCGACCTGAACTTTGGGAATCCCAGCAAACGCTTTTTTCACCATTTCTGCCCGATGATGCGAGTTGACCGACTCTACCGAAGCTTTGTCAGGTCGAGTCCCGCAGGGCACCACGACCACCAAATCAAACTGCTGGCTCAACCGCTCAGCGATCTGACGATGGTGACGAGCCGGAGGGTTAAAACTTCCTCCGAAAATCGCCACTCGTTTCACTCGATCACCTCGCGCCAGAAGCCGGCTTTTGAGGTCATGATACCGCTGGGTCAGATGGGCCGGCAGGACTGCTTCTCGCAGATCCGTACCAAAAGCCCGCTTACTCACCACCGGAATCGGCGGTGCTTGCACTCGCTTGAAGTAGTTCTTATGAAGCTCCCCCCACCACCGCTCCAAGTCCTTGACGAACTCGCGAGGCGAGGCAAAGAGCCGATTCAATACCCCAGACTCAAGTCCCAACTCCTTCTCGAGCGTTCCCCGGAGGTAGCCCTCCAGAAACCACTCAGGGTTTCGCCGAAACTCCGTAAAAGCCCGGACCATCTCATCGTGATAACCCCGACGATGCACATTCCCGTAGTCAAACGGGTCGCTTTGGTTGTTTTTTAGCTCTGCCGTCGGAGCCATGTCGAAGCATGCTTGTGGTATCACCTCCTTTTTGAAAATGTGTTGGTTCAGGTAGTCGGCTACTTGATACACCTCTCGCTTCACTAAGTCCGCCAGAGGAGCGATGAAACCGGCAATGTCCCCGTAGAGAGTTCCATAACCGAAGGCCAGTTCCACCTTGTTGCCGTTGGCGCTAAAGACCGCTCCACGATCCTGAGCCACCGCCGCGATGATTTCCATCCGGACACGAGCCTGGATGTTTTCATAGCTGAGCGAATCAGGATCCGTTTCGGTCTGAGTGGCAATTGCCTCCACAATTCCACCAATCGGCCGCACCAGGTATTCTATTCCCAATTCTGCAGAAATCTGCTGGGCGATATCCTGGGTCTGCTGACTGTTGTACTGCGAGGGCATGTTCACCGCGATGACATTTTCCGGACCCAACACGTGCGCGAAGAGCGCACAAGTCGTAGCCGAATCGATGCCGCCGCTCAGTCCCACCACCACCTTCCGAAGAGGGGGCGGCAGGGTGGCAAAAGCACCTTCCGTTGCTTCTCGAATGGCGAGAAACAGCTCGGCTGTGTCGCTAGCCTCCCTTGCCGCAATTGGATCTGAAACCTCGGCGAAGCCGAAGTCGAAAGTTCCTTTTGCGTAAGGATCAACCGAAAACACGGGGGCACCAGTCTCATCGTACACCGTCGAACTTCCATCAAAGACAATGAGGTTCTTACCGGTGTTTTGGATGCCAGCGTTGTTCACGTAGACGAAGGGAACCGCAGCCTCCTGCAGCAAATCTCGTACCACCTGGTGGCGTTTGCGATTTTTTTGCCACGTCCAGGGCGAGCAACTAAGGTTGACGATAAGTTCCGCTCCGTTTTCTACGAGAGCAAGGGTGGGATTGTGGGCGTAGTCCTCATGCCACATATCCTCACAGAGGATCACGCCGATCTGAATCTGAGCCTTTTCCCCATTGGTTTTTGGCTTATGAACCGGGAAAGGATGCAGCAGATCCGATATCGGCGCGTCATTCATCTCCGCGAGCTTGCGAAGCGAATGAAAGTGCCGGTCATCCTGAAAGATGCGATAATTCGGATGCAGGCTTTTGACGGCCACGGGAAGCGCCTGGTTCTGGACCAGTTTGCCATCCTGCGCCACCATCCCTGCATTCCATTTCATGAGGCGACCATCCTCACCGCCGTGTTCCGACACGGCGAAGATAGTGCCCCAAATGGCCGCAATGCCTACCTGAGTCGCGATGACAATCTGCTGATTGCACCGCATGACATCCCGCACGAAGTAATCATCCTCCGGCAAGTCCCCGATAAAGTAACCGGGAACTGCCATTTCTGGAAAAACGATAACCTGCACACCACGCTGGGCGGCAGCTCGAATTTCCCGGATGATGCACTGCGTATTCAGGTCGGGACGACCAGGAATCACAGGCATTTGGCATAACGCGACTTGAACGCCTTCGAGATTAGTCATGATCGTTCCTCCTGTCTGATCTGAAGTTTGATAACTTATTTTGAGTCTGCTGATTTTTAGTAAAGTTCAAGGCAAAATCGAGGAGTGAAGTAAGCTGTATATTTATAATACAGTGTCGAACCCCGCAGATTTTAACGAAGAAATTTGCAAAAATCAGCAGACTCAACCGTTATGTAAAAGAGCATTTGTGCAATAAGCACAAACTGATAATAAAACTCAATCAAGCTAAATAAAGAGTCGCGTATGACCGATTAATAAATTAAATAAAGCCTTTTCAATAAGACAAAAGACACAGATGACATAAAAAAATTGTCAGCACAAAATTGACAATAATAAATTGTCATCAAATAACTTCCTAACACAAAAAAAAGCCCCGCATTGCAAGACTTTTTCATTTCCTTCAAACCCCAAGGCTTATATCAAATTACTATTGTTCATTACTCATTATTCATTGTTCTTCATCGCCAGCCTCACAAAATCCTGATGACTCGCATACATATTTCCCAGATTTTCACCAGTCAAATCAAGCCACCCTATCTCCTCAATCTCATCTTCATCCATCGGCTTAAATCTCAATCTTTCTCCTTCTTCAAAGCTCAAATTCCAATGAGCCACAGTCGTCTCCATCCAAGCATGATCCGTATTACGAGGATCGTCCACATATCCTTTGTACAAATTTCTTGCTCGATCAGGGTCCAGCGCCACCCCCGTCTCTTCCTGCAGCTCCCTTGCCAAAGTCTGAGAAATAATTTCTCCCAAATCCACCATTCCTCCAGGAATAGCCCACTCCAACTTCGAATCCTTAGGAGCCCACAAGCCAGTAGTTCGATCTTTTACCATTCGCCTCTTCCCATCTACACGCTTGATAGCCACCATCTGAAACACCTGCTTATATGGATTCCACCGAGTCACCACCGGATCGGCTGCAAAATTTGCCCCCCATCCTCCTAATTCTCCACGACCAGCAATTCCTGTCCTTCCGCGAGGATTGAGCGGTCGCCCTAATTCATCAAATCTCATACATTCCTCAAAGCTTTCAAAGCTTCTGCCCACCAAACTAACATCTTCCGAATCTGCCCAAGATGGCTCCGCCAACACCACCGGATCCACAAAATAAGGAGGATCGTATCCTGGATATCCAATATCCCAATCCACCTGATCATCCGAAACAGAGAAACGATCCGGATAATTGGCCGGCTTTTCATACCGAGATTTTTGATGAAAAGCAGATTCTACCACCTCTTTCACACCACACCCTGTTTCCAACATTTGTTTATCGCTTTTATCAATCCCCACCCCCGAAGCCGTTTTACCTGATTCAGTCATTTTTACAAAAGTTTCCATGATTAAAAAATTTAAAACCCCCCTATTTATCCCGATATCAATTTTCCAAAGCCACACCATAAAGATCAGCCAACTCTCTCGTCAACTGTAGAGTGCGAGCAGATTTTGGAGTTTTTTCACCGACAACATCCTCTATTTGAGCAAAAGTTTTTTCTACCTGTGCTCGCGTAGCTGCAAATCCCTGTGGTAACAAAATCTCTCCATCTCGATATGCCGGCACCAAGAGATCTTCCTCTCCCCTCAATTCCCCAATCTGAGCAATTAATCGCCCCTCTTCGGTATTAAAAAGCCCTGGCCGCCCCGGCAAAGATTCTTTCCCTGGAGAATCAGAAAATTTCACCTTTGGCTCTACTCGCCCATCGGCTGTCACTACTTCAGCCAATTTATATCCCGTAGAAGCTTTTGATCGCTCTTTTTGTTTGGTTACGAGCAGTCCCCCTGCGCCGTACAAGATAAATTTATCCGGATCAAATCCGGCTGCTCGAATTTTTTCGTCCATTTCCACCATTTGATCCACATCAGAAAGATCCTCCACCACCACCTTGTCTAGAACTGGGTCATCAAATCCTAAATCCTGGAATTTTTGCAAAGCATACAAACTCTGCTCGGTAATATCTCCACTATCCAATCGAATCCAGATCTTTTTCCCGGTTTCTCGATATTTCTGCTTCAGATCTATCGCCATATCAATTCCCCGAAAAGAATCTGTCAGATCAATAAGAAGAGAGGTCGTCTCCGTTGTCTGAACCGCCTGCTCAAAAGCCTCAATTTCTGTGTCATAAAACTGTATAAACCGATGCCCGAGCGTCCCCACATCTTTTAGTTCTGGATAAATGGCCGCTGCTGCATCATTAGAGGTCAGACTAATCCCACCTCCTTGATACATCGCCACCACTGCCTGCAGGTGCATTTCTTCATTGGGCGTCCCTCTTTTTCCCACTTCAATGAAGCGATTGGCTCCAATCTTGGTAGCAATTTCATGAGCCGTCGTCGCCACCAGACTTTCATAAAAAATCCGGTGCAATTCTGGCTCAATGTGCGCGGCTAATTCTCCCGGCCCCGTCACTCTCAGGATCGGATCTCCGGACAAAACCGCTGTCCCATCCGGAACCGCATCAATCTCCAGTGACAAATAACCATCGTTTTCATCGATTACCTGCTGCCACATTGCCTCGTTGAAATACGGCACATTGGCGTGACGAGCATAAAATTCTCGAGCAAAATCCAATTCCCCCTGCGTCACTCGTCGCCCTACCGCCTGCTGGATATGCCGACGAATACCAGCGGCTATCAAATAGCCTTTTTCGGCTTTTCTCATCTGGAGCACATAAGTCTCCTGATCAGACCACCGTTCTCCTTTACAATGCCCCATGGTCCGATTGTAGGTGTCGGTCTGGAGGATTTTGTTTTGTTTTACGATTTGCTCTCGGAGCTCTGCCGGAAGCGTGAGAAAGTCATCATATGTGAGACCTTCTGGGAAGCCGAAGTATCGATCGGCCAGTTCTGCTGCATTTTTCATGATAAAATTGGGTTAAGAAATATTTTAAGCAGGCATCAATGCAGGATGCTGCAAAAAAAGCGTTCGAAAGTTCTGACGAAGGAATTCTCGTGCCATCGTCAATATATCTGGGTGCATGCTCTGCCTCAGTGCCTCAAAATCTGAGCTCAACAAAGCCTCCCTCATTTTTGTGGCAGAAATCCCGGCCCCTTCTGATTCACGATCCACAATCACCTCAGTGTCAAAATAAGGCTGCAAAAAATAAGTATCTACCTCTGAGCCTCCATAAAATTTAAAATTTGCTCGGAATCGCTCTTCCAATTCCTTGATAGAATCAATCCAAGCCGCAAAATCCGCTCCATTAATATCAGGAACCCGAGTTCCTTTTAATTGATCCGGCAGACCAATTATTTTTACATCTGCCCACCTTTTTCGGATCATCGCCACTCGCTGCTCAAAGGTATACGGAGTCCTTTCTGCTGTTAAATTATTACTTGAACCAACCATAATGAGCGTTTTTTCTTTTCCGTGTCGCTCAGTAATTTTTTGTGTCACTTTTTCGTGACCAGCATGATAAGGAGCAAATCTCCCAAGCTGTACGCCAATTGTTTCTAGAGCCATCTTTAAAAAAATTAAGAGTTAAGAACTAATTCCAATTTACACCTCGTCATAACTAAAAAAAGGGCAACAATGACACAAAAAATAAAACTGCTTTTCCGCCTTAAATAAGCGCATAAAATACAAATGACGAAAACATTTTTTCAAAATAATATTGACGAAACTTTTTTTTCGACTACACTAATTCACGAAAAAACAATTAAATTTGTCATTCGTAATTTCTAACTTATAATTAAAAATGATCTCCCAAATCCTAAAAAGCTTCAACCTTAACCAAAAAGAAGCCCAAATCTTTGAAAAAGTCCGAGATCTCGGCACTCAGCCAGCCTCAAACATTGCCCGAGTTATGGACATGCCGAGGAACACCGTCCGATTTATCCTGGATGGACTAGTACAAAAAGGGCTCCTCATCAAAACCAATCGAGGAAACACACAATACTATGCCGTAGAGGCGGTAAAAAACATCATCCGAAAACTCAAGGTCCAAAAGATCAGACAATCCGAAAAAATTGATTCTCAGATTAATCTGCTCGAAAAATTCGGAAAAGAATTAAATCCAGCCACGGTCCACTCAGCCAAAAAACCAAAAATCACTTTTTACGAAGGAACAGATGGACTTGAACGAGTTTATGAACACACTCTTTCAGCCAAAGATGATATCAAGTCCTGGGCTTCTTTTGAGGGAATGCACGAGACCATGCCAGAATATTTCGATACCTACTACGCCCGACGAGCCAAAAAGAAAATTAAAATTCACTCTATTCATCCCGATTCAGAATTCGCCAGAGAAAGACAAAAAAATGATGAAAAAGAATATCGAGAAAGCGCCCTGGTTCCAGCCAACAAATTTGAATGGGTTCCAGAAATTCAGGTCTATGATGATTTTATAAACATTGTTTCCTGGCATGAAAAACTCGGAATTATCATCGAAAGTCCGGAAATATCACAAGCCATGAAAACGATTTTTGATATGGCGTTTGAAACAGCCAAAAGTTACGACAAAAAAAAGAAATAGATCAAATCCCAGAATTTTGAAGCTAGAAGATTGAATATTGAAAATTTCTAATCCTCTGATTCCATTTCTCCAATTATCTCATCCGCCGCTCGCAAGAGGCTCGTCAGCGTATCTGGCTTGTGCAAAACATTGAGAAAAATTCGGATCACCTCGTGTTCATCTATTTTTTGGTTAACCCAATCTTTTACAGTATCCTCATCTTCTATTCTTGCCGGCAACAACTCACAGAGTAGATGGTTTCCATGGTATTCCTGCGCTTCTCGAACCTGCTGAACAAACGAAACAAATGGTTGATTAAAATCAATGGCAGCAATTTTTTCTAATCCCCAAACAGAAAATCCCTCCACTTTGAATTCCTGGTCCCCCAATCTTTTTACCAAGCCTTCAACATCCATATTGCTTCCCCGATTTCGTTTCAAACGTAGAATTCGGTGCACCTGCCATTCATAATCCGACTGTGGAACATCCTGAGTCTCAAAAACAAAATAACGAGACAAATGAGGAAGCTCCTTCATCAAATCTTGAGCTTTTTGCACCTCACTATCAAGAAACTTTCCTTTACCCGTGAATCTCCAAAGCCCCGAAATACGAACTAAATCTCGCAACTGATGGGCTATTTTTGTTCTCTCCAAAAACAAATTTCCCATAATATCGATCAAGTGTCCTTCATTGATTCCTCCCCCAGAACCCTCGCTCATCCCATAAGCAATATCGGACTCACTTGGATAGGTATTTTTGTTTAATAACACCAAGCCTTTTCCAGTTCCTCCTATTCGCTTACTAAAAAACACCGCATCTCCAACATAAAGATTAGTATTACCTGGATTATAATCAGGATCATCATCATGGACAAAAAACCGATTATCCTGAGCCGCATCAATCCAGAGGTGATACCTCTTTTTTCCAAGTTCTTTATTTTTTGCTTCTATCAACACCGACAAACGATGTATATCAAGTTTCCTTTTCCCAGCCCGAAATTCTGAAGAAACCAAAATAACTACTGGATCATCATTTTTTCCCTGAGCTTGCTCCATTTCTGATTTCCTGAAAACCTGAGCCACAATCTCATCCTCAGACATATCCAAATCCTCCATATCAATAACCTCCCGCCTATCTCGCACTACCAAATGAGGCATTTTTAGATATTCATAAGGCGTATAATAAAGTTTCGCCTGCGGATAAGTTTTCCAAAATCGATCCTGTAGTGCGCGAAAGGCATTGGTCGTCCCGTATGTATAATATCCCTCATAATTAGGACCAAACGTTCGGCGCAAAGTTTCTTTAAATCCTGCCAACAAAATGGAGAATTTTTCATCCGAATAATGCTGTCCCAAAAAATCCTGAACCTGCCCATGAAATTTTGTTAATTTTTCTGATCTTTTTGGGAGCCCGGCTTTTAAGTAGGCACCTTCTTCGCTTTCTCTATTTTCTTCACAATGATCCTGCACATAACTCACCCATTTTTCAAAATCCGGTTGAGCCTGAACCACCTTCACCGCCTCTCGAAAAATATCAAACTCTAACTCCAGAGGAAACAAAAGATTGTCTCGATGAAGCGGAAAATCAATCCGCCCCAAAGCAGAAATAAAAATAAAAAAAACTTCATGTCCGGCCACATAAATTCTCTCCATATCACACTTCATTTTTTCTTTCCTTTTTTCTCGATCATCGATCTGAATCAAACAATCCACCCAATCCCGAGCTCTCATATTTTCTTCTTCTAGCGTTCGTTTTGTTTCCAGTCCTCCTAACAAAGTTTCCATCAGATGAAGCATTCCCTCTGAATCAAACCCAGGCAATTTCATTGCTTCAGCAAGTCTATCTCTCTTATGGCTCAACAGCCACAAAAGATCTCCCACCTGGCGAGGAAATTGATCTACAAAACCAGCTAATTCAGGATTATTTGCCCCCAAAGATCCTAATAAATCATGAAGTGATCGATCACCTAATACTGACAAAGTAGAAAGTTTATCTGACATTGTTTATTGTTTATCATGTTTAAATAAAAATGTCAACAAAAATTCAAGAAAAACAAAACATCCCTACAACCTACCACCTACAACTTCTCACTTTTCTTCACCACCGGACAAAACATATCCATCACCGGATGGTTATCCTTTTCTATTTTCTCCCGTTCCTTGATATCTTTCTCCATCATTTCTTGAAACTTCACCCCCGCAAATCGGTTTAAATGTTTAAAAATCGTATCTTTTGGGATACCTTTGCTCTCGAGTAGTTTGAAGTACGCTTTAAAATTGGTGTCTCCGTACGGCCCTCGACACCCGATGCACGGATAGTTCTCTTGCGGACACATGACAGAACAGTTGCCGAAGGTCACCGGACCGAGGCATTCAATCCCCTCCTCGAGCAAACATCCTCGCTCTCGCAGATTACATTCGTAGCAGATCGGTTTTTCGTACACTTTGAATTCTTTTCCAAGTAAAGTTTGTTTGATAAATTGAAGAAATTCCTGCTTGTCCATCGGACACCCTCGGATGTACGCATCCACATACACGTGCTTATCCACGGGCATGGGATTCAAACTTTTCATCTGCTCGAGTTCTTTTTGTTGATAAACCGAAAGTTGAACATTTTTATTGTTCACAAAATTCTTAATCGCCGGCACACACCCGTCTGTAGCACAGGATCCGATCGCCACCAGCTTCTTCGTTTTTTTCCGCAAATGCTTCACTTCTTCCAGATCTGCTTCGCTCACCACCACCCCCTCCAGAAAAATAACGTCAAAATTCGTTTCTTCATCATTGTACTCTTTCCCGACTGGAAAAGACCTCAGATCTACGGCCTCCAAAATATCCAGAAGTTCTTTTTGGTAGAGAATATTGAGCTGACACCCCATGCAGCCCGTAATTCCATAAATGCCTATTTTTAACTTCTTGTTTTTCATAATTTTTAATTTTGTAATTTTTAATTCTTAAATAATTTTCTAAATCTTAATTTTTAAATCCCAATCCTTCACTTTAACCTTTGACTTTTAAGTTTTGAGCTTCCTAAATTAATCATTACTCATTATTCATTACTCATTGTTGACTGTAAATTTCATCATAACGAAACACCGGCCCATCTTTACAACAATATTTCCCCCGAATCATACAGTGTCCGCATCGCCCCACCCCACACTTCATGTGCCGCTCTTCGGAAATCCAGATCTGATCCGGATTAAATCCTTTGTCTAATAACTTTTTTGCAGCCACTTCCATCATAATCGGCGGCCCACAAACAAAAATCACTTTATTTCGGTCCGGCGTGGGTTTCAGATAATCCGTGATAAAACCTTTTTTCGCGTCTTTTACTTTTTCGTTGCTTTTGTCTTCGTCGCTGAAAGCCAGCTCCATCCCCATATCTTGCTTCTCCCACTTCCGGAAATCTTCGCCAAAGAGCACATCCTTCCCGGTCCGGAATCCAAAAAAGTTCCGAACGCTTTTGAATTTGTCTCGATAAATCTCAAGATATTCGATGATCCCACGAAGCGGCGCTATCCCACATCCACCTCCAATGATAATTACATCTTTTCCATGAAAATCCGCCATCGGGTATCCTCGACCGTACGGTCCTCGCAAACCTACTTTATCTCCTTTTTTGAGTGAACAAAGTGCGTGGGACACATTTCCGACATCACGAATCGACATCTCAAAATAAGTCGTATCAAAAGAGCAGATCGAGATCGGTGCTTCTCCGATTCCAAGGAGGTTGCACTGCATAAATTGCCCTGGGTCATGATTGATCGGTACTTCAAATCGCAGGAGGTATTCATCCACCGTTTGCTGCGTAA
>CAYFMH010000021.1:0-22903 GCA_964344165.1 uncultured Candidatus Peribacteria bacterium
ACCCTATCCTAACTATGAATCTTCCTTGTGTTGCGTTTGACCCGAAAATCTAAGTCCGAACCCACTAAATATAAAATAATAATTTTTATAAAAAAGGCAAATTTTGGTTCTTGTTTGAGTTGTTCGCTACAAATTTATTTGCTTCCCAAAAACCATTTTTTTATTACTATCGCCCTTGAATTTTGAAAGAATCAAACCTGTTTCTTCGTAATTGATTAATCCATGATTGAAAAAGTCTTCACTTCTGTCTTTGGTTCCTACAACAAAAAGCAAATCACTCGGCTTCAAAAAATTGTCCCGAAGATCAATAAAATAGAGAAAGAATTTCAAAAACTCTCAGAAGCTGAAATTAAACAAAAATTTGCTGACTGGAAACATATCCTGACCGAAGATCCAAAAAAAATAGAAAAACTGCTTCCAGAAGTTTTTGCGGGGGTCAAAAATGCCGCTCGTCGGCTTTTTGGCCAAAGTTTTGATCTGCGTGGAAAGCCGGTCAAATGGGACATGATCCACTATGATGTGCAGTTGGTCGGAGGGATGGTTCTCCACCAGGGGAAAATATCAGAAATGAAAACGGGAGAAGGAAAAACTCTGGTTTGTACATTGCCAGTAGTTTTGAACGCGCTCACCGGAAAAGGAGTGCACGTGGTGACGGTCAATGATTATCTGGCTCAGCGTGATGCCGAGTGGATGGGGCCGTTATATGAATTTTGTGGTTTGACGACAGGGGTAATTATTAACGACAAAACGACCGATGAACGACGAGAAGCCTACAGCTCAGATATTACGTACGGGACTAATAATGAGTTTGGGTTCGACTACCTCCGGGATAACATGGCCCAAAATCCAGAGAGCATTGTTCAGCGTCCTCTGAATTATGCGATTGTGGATGAGGTGGATTCTATCCTGGTGGATGAAGCTCGGACGCCTCTGATAATCTCTAGTTCGGCTGAAGAATCAACGGAGAAGTATGCGACTTATTCTCAGCTCATCCGGCAGCTCAAAGAAAACGAAGACTATAACATTGATTTCAAACACAAGTCCGCCACGCTCACGGAAGAAGGGGTCAAAAAGATGGAAGGATTTCTTGGGATTGGAAATCTTTTTACCCATAGTGGATTTGAAGAGGTACATCACATCGAGCAGTCGCTCAAGGCGCATGTGATCTTTGAAAAAGATAAAGATTATGTGGTAAGAGATGGGCAGGTGATGATCGTGGATGAGTTTACTGGGCGGTTGATGCCGGGACGACGATTTTCTGATGGGCTCCATCAGGCGCTCGAAGCCAAAGAGCAGGTTGTGATCCAGCGAGAGTCTAAGACCTTGGCGACCATTACCTTCCAAAACTACTTCCGGATCTATGAAAAACTTGCCGGGATGACGGGGACAGCTGAAACCGAAGCAGAAGAGTTTGCCAAAATCTATCGACTCGACACGATCGTGATCCCAACCAATCAGACTATGGTTCGAAAGGATTTAGCGGACAAAATCTTCAAAAACGAACCGGGGAAGTTTAAAGCTCTGGTGGACGAAGTAGAAAAAATGAACAAAAAAGGACAACCGGTCCTAATCGGGACGATCAATATCGACAAATCAGAGTTGCTCTCTCTGATTTTGACCCAACGAAATATTCCTCATGAGGTACTCAACGCCAAACAGCACGAACGAGAAGCCGAAATTGTGGCCAAGGCAGGACAGAAGGGTGCGGTGACCATCGCGACCAATATGGCCGGACGAGGAACTGACATCAAACTCGGAGAGGGGGTCCCAGAGCTGGGAGGTTTGGCGGTGCTTGGGACCGAACGGCACGAATCTCGACGGATCGACAATCAGCTGCGGGGACGATCGGGACGACAAGGAGATCCTGGTTTTACTCAGTTCTATGTCTCGATGCAGGACGATCTGATGCGTCGATTTGGCGGAGAAAAAATGGCCAGTTTAATGGAAAAACTGGGGCTCCCAGAGGATGAAGCGATCGAAAACAAGATGATCTCCAAATCGGTAGAGAACGCCCAAAAGAAAATTGAAGGATTTCACTTCGATGCGCGAAAACATGTGGTGCAATACGACGATGTGATGAATATCCATCGTGAGAAGATATATGCCTTCCGACGGAAACTCCTCGGATCAGAGACGATCCTCGATGACATAGAAGAAATGATGAAAAAACTAGTCGCAGAAGTGGTTGAGATGAACGCGCCGACATCAGAATCCAATCATCTCTGGACGACAGAGGAAATTTTTCAAACGATCAACTCAATACGAACCTCTGCTGATGAGCCCCTCTCCCTCGAAGAGGTAAAAGCGATCCATCATCGAACTGACTTGATCGATTCGCTCGCTAATTACATACTTCGAGAATGGGACAAAAAGAAAAAATCCTTCCCAGAAGAGTTGGTCGATAAGATTGGGAAGTTTGTGATTCTCAAAACCATTGACGAACTCTGGCTCGAGCATATCGATCAGATGACCTATCTGCGAGATCGGGTAGCCCTCTCTGGTTACGCGCAAAAAGACCCGCTCATGGAGTACAAACGAGAAGCGTTTGAGATGTTTCAACAACTTCAAAAAAGTATCCGAATGTCTGGAATTGCCAATCTTTTTCGAGTGGAATTCAAATCAGATGTGGCGATGGAAGAAGCAGATTATTCTGAAGCTCAGACCAACGAGGATGATATCAATGCGACGTTGGAAGACACGGCTGAATATGAGCGAACCGAGGATCTGGAAGCGCATTATATTTCCGCAGATGGAGGTGGTGCTGATACGGGGAAATCTTTGGCAGCGACGGCTCTCGGAGAGAAATACGACAATGTTGGACGAAATGATCCGTGTCCGTGTGGAAGTGGGCAGAAGTTTAAGAAGTGTCATGGGAAGAATCTGTAAATAGAGAACCAGCCTACGTAGTAAATAGTTTAAAAAAAAACTTCGGCTGGCAGGCAATGAGCAGTGAACAATGAACAATTTTGGATGATTTTTTGTTTTTTTATGAAAACTAAAGATCCCTTATTTAAGGCATTTTTTGAATCAAAAAGTTATACAATAAAATAAGTGTTATACTGGTTCAAGCGTAAATTTTTGACAAAGAGGTTGTGAATAAATATAATATCCTGATTTTCAAATTTAGAAAATCAAAAAATTGTTCTTTTTTCATTTTCGCTCTTTGCTCTGTGATGCTTTTGGAGCCCAACCACTTCAGAACGCACTAACCGCTTCGCGGTAAAAAACAAAACTGTCCGTGTCACATCTCGACTTGTCCTAGACTAACCGCAGCATGAGACACACCCATGGACACCGGCTGGTAACTGGAAACAATTACCAAAACATGGCAGAGGGTCTAGGAAAGGTTAGCCCGCTAAAAACCGGTCCACACATTTCACTCAATATACAGAGTTCTAAATGTCTTGACCGGTTTTTTCTTATTTTGTGCCCAAGGGAAGGCGCAGTCTGCAGACTGCGCCTTCCCTTAAAATTATGCGTCATTTCGAATGATGAGTCACCCCAAAGCAAATAAGGATCACAAGAGAGATCATCTTTATTATTTAAATAATCAATGAAAAAGGAGGATTTACAACCTTTTTACTCAAAATTAATAGGAAAATTCCTCATGTGTTGTTTGTATTCCATTTTACGTCATCGATTTCCCCCTTTGTAAAATTCAAGATTTATAGCTAAATCAATATAAAAAGTCAAAATAATGTTTTTGAACTAACAACCAATTACCGACTCCCTATCTTCTCCAGATCCGTCGTAAACGATTTCACCTCTGGCAAAGCCTTCACCGCATTCCGAAGGAAATAAGCCAACCTTTTTTGTCGAATGAGTTTTTTCCCTGGATTTGGATCTCTTCGCATCTCGGCAAGAACGAGAACCGCCATGTTGAGGTTTCTGATAGACCCTACCCGAGCATTCATCGGAATCTCATCGACCCCAAGGATATTGGACCAGATAAGGTTTTCAATCTCATCATTGGTTGCCTTCGGATCGAGGAGGAGGTCTCGTATCCGCATCAATCGGAGCTCTTGCTCATCCATAAGGGTATCTGCATTTTTGGCTCCAAAAATCCGTTCATAAATATCTGCCGTCCGCACGACAAACCGTCGAGAAGCAATATCAAATGGTTTTTCTTCGGTTACAGCCGTGATACTCTGCGCTACCACATACGGTGCCACAAACCAAGGCTGTCCTTCACTGTTTTTGCCAAGTGGAACTTCGAAGGCATTACTGAGCATTTTGATCCAAGTCGCATGATCGAGTAATTGTCCAGGGGCCGGAGCGCTACTGAGGATTTCTTTTTCTACCACCAATTGAGTGGTCGGGTTTTCTACACCCAATACTTTGAGGAGAAAAAGTGCCGCGTGCTCTTTCAAAATCACATCATCAAGTCGTGCTTCTCCCTCAATTCCATTGAATATTCCTCGTTCTGCATACTTAGTGACCGCTTCATAAGCGATATCACCCGGAACTACATCCCGAAACGCAAGGATATTTCCGACTAAAGAAAACGAAATTCCTACCAAAACCGAAGCCGATAAAAGTTTTTTGAACAACATTTTGAAACAAATTTATAGCTTAATGATGTGCCTTTTCGCCACCATTGCAAGTTTTTTCAATAAAAAACGGTTGCATAACCACAAAAAATCATGTAAAATACGCGGATTTTATAAGCAATGAAATATATTAAATTATTTTTTATAGTCTTAATTCTGGGGATTCCTGGAACACTCTTCCATACCCAAGCCATAAACCTCGAAGAAGACAAAGAAAACGTCTGGATTATTGGCAATTTTGGAGAAGTCGAAAGTGGAACAGAAGAAGATACTTGGGTTCTTCCCTCCATGGAAGAAGTCTCAGCATCCCAGAGCCCTAATTTACTTTCTGACAACAGCCAAGAAACACAAACTTCTACCTGGGTGATTGGAGATTTATTATTGCCAGAAACCACAGAAGAAGACAGCGCCTGGGTTATTCCGGCTTTTGAGCCTCAGTTTTCTGATTCTTCCAATATCACCAAAAAAACAGAATCCCCTCCCCCTACTATGCTGGCCTCTAAACCAAAAGAATTTCTTCCCCCAAAACCCAAAAGAGCTCCAATCGTCAGACATCCAGATCGACCAGAACCATCCGAATACATTATCGCTCAGCCAAAACGAAACAAATTTCGAGAAGGATATTTCCGAGTGCAAGAAAGAGAAAATAAAAAAGAAGGAAGTCTTTTGGCATTAGACAAAAGTAGTGCGGAAAAACCAATCACCACTCAAAAAAAATCAGAAAACGTGGATGGTTTTGTGATTCCTCCTCAAAAACAAACAAAAAAGCCAAATTCGCTCTTTCAAAAATCTACTCCTTTAATTCCTTTTGAAAAAAATGCACCTCAAGAATTTGTTTTTCCTCCTCTCCCCTCTCCAAAAAAACAAAATCTAATACTTAATCCAGATATTTTAAAAGCCGATCTACTCTCCCTACAAAAAACAAATCCAACGAGAAAAACGGCTACTTTTGCCCCAAAAAACATAAACACCCTCATCACACCAAAACCACAAAAAACAATCGTTCGCTCCGCCAACGATTACGTGCAAGCAATCCAAAACTTCAAACAAAGCAATCAAACCTATCTCAAGAATTTAGAATCTGAATTTTATAGTTCCGCTCCGGACATAGATACCCGATTGCTTTCTTGGGAATACATCGATGAAGACATCATGTCGTATCAGCTATCACTAATCCAAAAAAACATCTTAAAAACGATAACTTTTGCCTTTTTAGTTTTAACCTTTGCGCTTTTATTCTATTTCCTCATTTTTAAATTCAAAAATCAAATCGCGCAGGCCATCCTGCGGTTTAAATTTCCCCCTCCCTGGCTATGAAATTAATACTTAAAGCGTTTCTCATCCTTTTAAGTGTCACCTACCTTTGGGAGGTGACAAATGCTTACGCTCCGCCAGAATACTTCATCGTACGAGGGAAATTGATCAATCAAGATCTATCTCCAAAACAAGGAATTTACCAAATCCGAGTCAGTCTCTGGCTGGATGCTGATGCAAACGATAAAAATCCTAATAATATTAATGACACGCTCTGGTTTACAAACTTCCCCGAAGTCACCCTCGAATCAGACGGGCGGTTTGAGGTCTTGGTCGGAAAGGAAAAATCACTTCCTTCACCTTTTTCTTTTGAGACTTTCCAGTATCTCCAGCTCGAGACCAGAAAAAAAGGAGAAACCAAGATCCATCTCCTCGATCCAATTCCAACTAACTCTAAAGTTGATCGGATTAACCTTCTGACGATCCCTTTTAAAAGTGCCCCAGAACACATTAATGGACGTACAATCGGTTATGGTCCCGGAGAGATCCCCTACCTGGATGAAAAAGGAGAACTCCCCGTCTCAGTCCTCCCTTCGGTGCTAAAAACAATGCTCACCTCCCTCCAAACCCAAATCCGACAAATTCAAAGTCACATCGATAATTCTCCGTGGGAGTTGCCGGTAGATAACAAAAGACAACTCCCCGGCCGAATTGATTCCAAAACTGGAGAAGTTCGGTACGTGGTAGATGAAAAACAACTACATCTCTTTGATGGAGACGAATGGGCTCCTATTACGGCTGGAGGAGAAGGTAAAAATACTATAAAAAAGACTTCTTACACCTTGGATGAAATTATTGACATTCATTTTGACCAGACGGCTACTCCGGGATTGTTTTATTGGGACCATGAAAACAAAGAGTATTATGTAGGAACTGGTGAAAAAACGCTTAAACCACTTTTTGGTGGAAATAAATTTCCAAAAAATCACCCGCCAAAAAACAAATCTTCCAAATGGAAAAAGAAACGAGCCCGGTATCGAGAATGGTATCGATATCGAGATTGGAATTGGAATGAAAATGATGATGACTAAGAAAAATTTATTATACTCGTCCTTCCCCCCGATACTCTGCTCCCAATCGAGGACCACCTGCCCCACTTTTTTTCATTTTTTCAGGATTTTCACGATCTACCAACGCCTGAGACAAAAGCTGCAAAAACCTCTCCCGTAACCAATCAAAAAACAAACGATCATGAAATCTCAACATATCATTAAATCTGTCTTTATTCAAACGAGGATTTTGTTGCTGAGAAAGTGCTTTTATTAAAATTTTTTTCGCATTTTCTTCCTGCCACTGTTCATCCCTCCCATACCAATCTGGAGGGGAAGAAGTCCTGAGAAATTCACCTACTAAACCACTTTGGTCTAATTCTGCTTCAAATTTGGAACTGGTTTGAAGATATTCTCTCCAATGCTTGTTTGATCGATCCGAAAGTATCTCAATTAGTTTCTGAGTTTTTTCTCGCAAAGTATCATCCGCCTGACGAGCCAAAAGTTCTCGCTCCAATAAAACCAGCATAGTTTCTTTTAATCGCTCCACAGGGCTTAAATCTGGAGCTAAAAGCAGTTTCTCTCTTTCTTTTCTTAAACCATCTGCTTGTTTTAATTGCTTATCAAACCGCTTCTTCTCTATTAATATTTCCAATACATCCGCTAAATCCTTAGAATTGTCATCTTTTTCCCCTTCTGCTCTTTTGGCTTTTAACGCTAACTTCGCTTGTTCTAATGTCTTCAAACTTTTCAAAAGTGCTGTTAAATCAGAAGCTTTTATCCTACTCTCAGTAACCTTCAAGGCCATTGCTTCGCTATACTGCTCTAGAACTTGTTTTATCTCATCATTCGCTAATCTTCTCAATGCATTTATCCCATAATCCCCTCCATAACCACAGGCTCCTACCTGTTGTAAAAAATCTAAACGCCGCTCACGACGGAACCGACCTATTTCTTTTTCTATAACCCCTGGAGACATGGCCCCTTCGTGTTTCCTTCGTTCTACTTCGGACTTTTCCTCTTCTGGAGATACCCCATCAAAATCTACTCGCCTCTCACAAATTTCTAAACGCTCTAATACAAATAATCGATCAGAAGCTTCTTTTATTTCTCGAGCACTTTGCGCTTGCAAAAAAGGGGCCAGCTCTGCAAATCGTGCTTTTTGCAGTGTATCTAGCCCTTCAGTATGATCCTTAGCTTTTATCATACCAACAATAACTCCTAAATTATCAACTCTAATTAGAGAAGCAGCTGCAGCCTTCTCCCTTGTTCTCCTTTGAACATCTGAAACAACATGCTCTGCTGGCTGTTCTACCCATGCATAGCCTTCTTCTCCTTCTTCTCTTAATTCCAACTTACTCAATAACGTATTATCCATTTTTTTTATAGTTAAAAACGACACTAATTTTTAAAAAATATTCTTGAATAGTCAAAACCTTAGACTGCCTCTTTTTAAGCTTTGTGGTTTTTATTTTAGTAAAAAAATATGTCAAACAAAAACAAGCTCAAATCTCTATCCAGAAAAAGGAAAATCCCGAAAAAACAGCCAGAAAACAAAAGATCTAATGAAGATGATTATTAGTTTTGTTTATTTCTGAAATTTTTATACTTCCCCAAAAAAAACTTGCTAAAAATATTTTTTCGTTTTAACTTGGGAGACAAGATGATAGAAAATCCACATGTAACTGATGAGGTTATACCAGATTTGGGGATACAACTTTCCGCTTCTGTTAGGCTATATGATATTACAGAAGAATTAGCAGACGTCAGAGATATGATGATTGCCAAAGGAAACGTGAATGCTATTGTTGTGAATAATGTAGGAGTAGATCTTTATAAAGATGCAAAAGACAAAATTGAAGCAATTGGCCTTGACGCAAAATCAAAAAAATAAATGTATTGATCTGTTGACCACAACTTTCCTAGCCACAGAAACCTTGGCAAAAGTGGAAGCATAGATCGGAACGGCAGATAACAAGCTCAAATCACTCTTTGGGAAGGGAAAAATATTTAAAAACAACAAAAGGAAAAACTACTTTACGCTCGATGCTTCGTGAATTTCTTGAAGAAAAAACAACATAGCTCTGCTGGTAGAGTTTCGAGGTTTCGGGATAACGCGTAGGTCGTGGGTTCAAATCCCATTTCCGGCTCCATTAGATTTTTAAATAATTAAAAAAGTTGAGAACCTATTCTTTCGTGATTCAATATATTGAAAAAACAAATTCATTCTTTTGTTGATGGGTCATTTGCATAATAAAAATTATTTTTTGTCAAATTTTTATTTGACATTTTCTTCCTCCTGACTATGATCAGATCCGATGTCAGACGAAATTGAAAAAAATTTATTACGCCTCAGGGATAACCGAGACGTTTCTTTTTTTGATCTCTGCTCCATCGATGATGTGACAGATGCAGATCTCAAATTGATCTTTGAACTGGCTCGAGAATTCCGAAAAATTCAGACCGCAAAACTCACCCTTTGTAAGGGGTGCTCTCAGATCAATGCCTTTTTTGAGAACTCCACTCGGACGATGTCGAGCTTCGATCTCTCTGGGAAGCATCTCGGGATGGATACCAATAATGTCGGGACAACGAGTTCGGTCAAAAAAGGAGAAACTTTTGTCGATACGGCAGAAACTTTGGATGCTTACAATGTAAAAGTCATCGTGGTTCGCTCTCGAGAATCAGGAGCTCCTGAGCTGCTGTCTCGACATGTGCGGGCTTCAATTATTAACGCCGGGGATGGGTGGCACGAGCATCCGACACAGGCACTACTTGATGCGCTGACCATGCTGGATCACGTGGGAGCTGACAATCTAAAAGGAAAGACTGTCACGATCGTGGGAGATATCCGACACTCTCGGGTGTTTGGATCTCTGATCAGAATCTTGAATAAATTAGGGGCTACCACTCGTGTGGCGGCTCCAATCAGCTTGATCCCTGAAAAAGTAGAAAACTTTGGAATCAAACACTTTACCAACGTAGAAGAAGCGCTCGATAAATCCGATATCGTGTACGCCCTGAGAGTGCAAGAAGAACGAGGGGCCAAAGGATTTATTCCGACCCTTCGAGAATACTCCAAAACCTTCGGAATCAACGAACGACGACTCGCTCTCACCAAAAAAGACGCCATCCTCATGCATCCGGGACCGGTGATCCGAGATATCGATGTGCACTCAGCACTGGTTGCTCGACACCCAAAATCACAAATCCTTCGGCAGGTAGAAAACGGAATGGCCGTACGAAAAGTACTCCTCTGGTGTCTGGCCAAGCGATTTGATGGCCAGGAAAAACCGTTTGAACTTCTTTAAATGAATATAATAGAATTTCTTCTTGAACCAACATCTCTCCTCCTCATCGGAGCTGGGGTTGTGGTTAGTTTGTTTGGGACATTGATCGGAGGATCACAGTTTTTGGCAGTGCCTATTTTTCAAGTACTTTTTCCGGGAGCGAACTTCGGGACCATCATTGGGAACTTCAAGGTCGGGAGTTTTTTTCGGGGGATTGGATCGACGATCACCACCTGGGACAAAATCGAATGGAAAAACAGTATTTTACTAGCCCTCCCCCCGATGTTATTTTCTATCCTGGGAGCCACTTTTATCGCCAAACTGGATCAGAAATGGATTTTCCCAGCGATCATCTTTGCCGTAATTTTGGCTGAACTGGCACCCAAATATGCGCACAAAATAACCAAGAAGTCATTTTGGGGAGCGTCTCTTTTTTCTGGACTGTATGCGGGATTTCTTGGAGCGGGGATTGGCATCCTGCTGGTCGCGCTACTTCGGGTAACCCACCCGAAAGATGATCAGATTGCCGTTGTGAAGATCCAAGCTCGATTTATCGAACTTTTACTCGTTATCTCCACAGTGGTGGCACACTTCTATCACGGAAATCTACTGTTCAAGATATGGTTCCCCTGGGCGATTGGAACCTTTGTGGGGGGGCTCTTTGGAGGGAAAATGCTGAAGGGATTAATCCACCTTTCAGGGAACACCCAAAAACTTGTTTTGAGAATTTCTTTTGCGCTCGCTATTATTATCGCGGGAATAAAATTCTTTGGATATATTTAATTTTTACCAAATGAAACTTCTGATCAAAAACGGCCACGTGATCGATCCAGCTAACAAAATCGACGAAACATGTGATGTCTACGTCGAGGATGGCAAAATCAAAAAGGTGGGAAAAAATCTTTCCGAATCAGCGGATGAAACGATTGATGCCAAAGGACTTGTGGTTGCTCCTGGACTCATCGATATCCAAGTACACTTCCGAGAGCCTGGACGAGAAGACAAAGAAACCATCGAGACCGGATCAAAAGCAGCTTTGGCTGGAGGGGTGACTTCCGTCGTCACGATGCCCAATACCGCGCAGACCACCGAAAGCCAAAATGAAATCCAATATATTATCAATCGATCAAAATCACTCGATCTGATCAATGTTTTCCCAGCGGGAGCGATTACCAAATCACTCGGAGGAAAAGGACTGGCTGAGATCTGGGAAATGAAAGAAGCGGGAGCAATTGCGATTACGGATGATGGGTTTGATGTCCAGGATGAGGGACTACTGCTCAAAGCAATGAAGTATGCTCGTACTCATGATGTCCTGCTCATGAGCCATTGTGAAACCGATGATCTGACAGAGGAAGGCGTGATGCACGAGGGATGGGTGTCTACGCAGCTTGGTTTGGCGGGGATCCCAGAAGTATCCGAAGATCTGGCCGTTTGGAAAAACGTCCTTCTGGCAGAAAAATCTGGTTGCCGACTCCACCTACTTCATAATTCAACCATTGGTTCGATCGAAGGGATTCGGTATGCCAAGAAAAAGAAATTGAAAAATGTAACGGCTGAAGTCTCTGTGCAACATTTTGCGCTCACAGATGAGGCTTGTCTGCACTACGATACCAATGCCAAAATGTATCCGCCACTTCGATCACAAGATCATGTAGATGTGATTGTTGAAGCAATCAAAGAAGGTCTGATCGATGCTTTTACGACCGATCATGCGCCACATACAGAACCAGAAAAAATGGCTCCATTTCAGGATGCGAACTTTGGTTCGACCGGACTTGAGACCAGCTTCGCGGTGATGAATACTTACTTGGTGAAGAAAAAACATATTTCTTTGGCCAGGGGGATTGAACTAATGACCAAAGGACCGGCGGACATCATTCGAGTCAACAAGGGAACTCTCTCCGTCGGAGCAGACGCAGACATAGCGATCTTTGATCCCAAAAAAGAATGGACAGTCGATCCGGCCAAAAGCTTCTCAAAAGGAAAAAATTGTGTGTTTAATGGTATGAAATTGAAGGGGAAGGCGGTATGTACGATCGTGGGAGGGACAATCAAATATCAATTATAAATCTTCAATCTTCAATTATCTTCTAGCTGTTTGATTCCACTGTTTTACGAGGTTGAATTTTTCTGGAATGCGGGCGAATTGTTCGAGGAATTCCCGGTGCCATCGATCGTGAAATTGTGATTCAAAAATTTTTATAAGATTCAGTTTTTTCCAGTTTACTTTTGCATTTTCAGCAATGATTCTTTTAGGTTGGTGTACGACGTATTCATAGATTTTAGGTTGAGTAGGTTTTTCAAAAAGAATTTCTTTTACGATCTCACCGACCATCTTGTGGTCTGGATGACGATCTTCTTGGCTTGGGATATAGACTTCTTTTGGTCTGTTTTTGTCGATTACTTGGGTGAGTGTTTTTTTCAGCTCTTTTCGGGTGTAGGGGATTTGTGAGACGTGTGAGCCTCGAGGGGTTTTTGAGAAATAGGTGTAAGGAGATTTAAGAGATATTTCATTTAAGTCCGACAAAACGCCATCTGGAAATCCGAGAAAAATCACATCAGAATCTTTCAGCCCCAACTTTTTGGCGGCTTTCCTGGACTCTGTTCGTCGGGCTAGTCCATATCGCTTGGAAGCACGAGGTTCATCTTTCTCATAGGCATCTCCATCAGTCACAACCACCACTTTTATTTTTTCTCTTCGGCCTACTTTTTCTCCAATTATACTCGAACAGCAGAGGATTTCATCATCCGGGTGAGGAGCAAAAATAAGTGTTGTCTTATTTCGTGACCTGTTTCGAGATCGAGAAGAATAAGTTCTTCTTTTTTTTACCCTTCTTTCTATTTTTTGTGGCTCTGGAGGGAGGTCCTCGTAGATATAAAAAGGTTCTTGGACTACCTTTCCCCAGAGTGCTGCAGATACCAATAATTCACCCATCCGCTTAATTTTATGATGGATCAATTTTGAGGTCAAATGATGATGCCAAAAGGAAACAAAAAAATTAAAAAATAGTTGTCATTCCGAATGACGGATTGTTTCGAAGTTACTTAATATAAAATGAGGAATCATCTTTATTATTTTGAGTACAACAAAAAAGATGTATCAAAGCTAAAAACTTCCTACACGGAATTAATTTGAAGATCCCTCATATGTTATTTTTTATGTATTGGACGGCATCGATTCGGGATGACGGGTTATTTTTGGTTAAAGTTTTTCATTGTTTTTCGAGCTTCTTTTTCCATCGATCTGTTTTTTAGTACCTGTCGTTTTTCGTATTTTTTCTTTCCTCGCACTAGAGCCACCTCACACTTTAGTTTTCTATTTTTTTGGAATATTTTGAGCGGAACAATGGTGCAATTTTTTTCATTCAATTTCACTTCCAGTCGATGAATTTCTTTTTTAGAGAGGAGGAGTTTTTTTTCTCGGTCTTTTGGTTGTTCATCGCTGGAGTATCGATACGGAGAAATCTGAAAGTTTTCCAAAAAAACTTCTCCATTTTTAATCTTTACCCAGGCGGGTCTCATATTGGCGGTTTTGGCTCGGATGGACTTTGCTTCCCATCCCTGAAGAACCATTCCCGCTTCAAATTTTTCGAGAACTTCATATTCGTATAAGGCTCTTTTGTTTTCCAAAATAGACATCAAACCAATTATCAATTATTGATGAACAATTATCAATTAAAAACACTCCCAAATTGAAGATCGACAAATTCTGATGAAATAACTAACGTTTTGACCATTGTGGAGATCGTCGCGCTCGTTTGAGTCCAGGTTTTTTTCGTTCTTTTTCTCGTGGGTCTCGCGTGAGGTAGCCTTCGGCTTTGAGTTGAGGTCGTGATTCTAGATCTTTTTTTATAATCGCTCGAGAAATCCCGAGTCGGATAGCTTCGGCTTGGGCTCTTTTCCCTCCTCCAGAAGTTCTGATTTCCAGATCTATATCTTTTTGAATTCCCAAAACATTGAGCGGTTGCATCACTTTAAAAACCATTTCTGGGTCTGTTGCCCATTCTCGGAGAGAACTTTCATTTACAGAAATATTGCCTTGTCCTTCCGGGTACAACCGGACGGTGGCCCGAGAGGTTTTTCTTTTTCCGTTAGCATAAAAATAAGATCGTTGGTTATTCATATTATTAGATATTTAATGTTTCAGGTTTTTGAGCGGCATATTTATTTTCTTCTCCTACTATGAGAAAAAGCCGTCTGAGTTGATTTTTTCGGTGTCTGTTTTTTGGAAGCATTCCGGCGACCGCTTCTCGAAGGATTCGAGTTGGATCCTTTTCTCGAACCGCTTTTAGGTTTTCTGTCTTGAGGTGCCCAATATATCCAGAATGACGGTAGTATTTCTTTTGGTCTTCTTTGTTTCCAGAGACGGAAATTTTTTCTGCATTGATGACAACGACGTAGTCTCCTCCGTCGACGTGGGGGGTGAGATCTACTCTATTTTTCCCTCGGAGCGTCTTGGCTATTGCCACAGAAGCGAGTCCCAGAGTTTTATCTTTTGCATCGAAAACAAACCATTTTCGATCTCCATTTTTTACGTTTTGCCGAAGCGTTGTAGTTTTCATTTCTTTAGATTAATTCTACTTGGATAAGTAAAGCGTTGTCTCCTGCCCTTTGTCCGATTCGAGTCAGACGAGTGAAGCCAGAATTTTTATCTTTTTGTTTTGAGATGTATTCAAGAGCTTTTTTTGATGATTCTTCTGTAAAAATTGTTTGCTTGAGAGATCGGATAGCGTTCATGCTGTCTTTTGACTTTATCCGGGCGATCAATTTATCTGCTTCAGAAGCCAGCGTTTTGGCCCGTGGTTCAGTTGTCTTTACTCTCCCTTCAAGAAAAAGAGAAGTAAGTAGGTTTCTGACCATTGCCTTTCGCTGGTCAGCTGGTCGGTTGAGAATTGCTTTCTTGTTTCGGTGTCGCATTTTACTTTAGTTAATTAGTTTTCTTCATCATTATTACCGAGAGAAGTATGTGAAGGTAAAGTGTATCCACGTTCTCCCAAAACTCTGTCTAGTTCTGCTTTTGCTTTTTGTCCAAACCCACGAAGCTGAGAAAGCTGGGACATAGAGGTATTGAGCAATTGCTCGACAGAAGTAATTTGTCCGTTTACTAATGAATTGAGAGTTCTTTGGGAAAGCCCCAAAATATCAATTGGAGTAAAAGGTTCATCAATAGCGGAGTGAGTTGCTTTTTGCGCAGCAGCTTCTTTTTGTCTAATCGCTGAAAAATTGGTTGTGAAATCTTCATCCGTATAAGCTTCTTCTTCATTGAAAAGTCCAAAGTAACTCTCAAGGATAGTCGCTGAAAACTTAATAGCTTTTTCTGGGTCAATAGCTCCGTTTGTTTCTACTTCAAGAGTGAGTTGATCGAGGTCGATTTGTTCTCCGACACGAGCTGGAGAGACTTCGTATTTCACTCGAGAGATAGGTGAAAAATTAGCATCTATCAAGATATATTCTGGATCTTCTTCCTTAGAGTGATCTTCGTTGGAAACCACTCGAAATCCAATATCTTTTTCAATTCGAAGTTTAATTTTTTTCTTTGGGTCTGCACTGTCGCAAGTGGCAATTATTTGAGTTGGGTCGAGGATTTCAATATCACTTGAAACATTTAAATCCTTAGCCGTGATTTGCCCTTTTTTTACAAGTGAAATTTCTACTTCTTCCACTCCTTTTGAATGTTTTTTTAGCCGGAGTTGTCTTAGATTGATAATAATATCAAGAACAGATTCTTTAACTCCTGGGACAGTAGAGTACTCATGAGTTACTCCATCAATTTTAACCGCCGAAACTGCTGCTCCCGGAAGGCTTGAGAGTAAAACACGACGAAGGCTATTACCAATTGTCATTCCATACCCAGAAGGAAGTGGATTGATGACAAGAGTCGCTTGATTTTTCCCCTGAGACTTCATTTTCAGCCGAGGAACGCCGATAGTTTCGTGCAAGATGTGCATATTTTAAAAGGTTAAAATTTACCGAGAGTAAAACTCTACAATGAGACGGGTTTCTATCCCTTGTTCACAATCTTCGATAGAGGGAAGATCGATTATTTCTGCTTCAAGGGTTTTTATATTTGCCTTTAACCACTTTGGAGCCTGATGATCTCCATTTTCTTCTTGATTCCGTTTAAAAACTGGAGAGGCCTTTTTAGAATCTTTTACAGTGATTTTGTCTCCTACTTTTACTCGAGCCGAAGGAACATCAATTCGTCGTCCGTTTAACAAAAAAAGTCCGTGAGATACAAATTGTCTAGCTTGCATCCGGGTCAGAGCAATCCCTGATCGAAAAAGCACATTATCAAGTCGTCGTTCCAAAAAATGTAGAAGTATATCACCCGTTACCCCTCGAGATCGAACCGCCTGATCAAAGCATCTTCGAAATTGTTTTTCAGAGAGTCCAAACATGCGTTTTGCTTTTTGTTTTTCTCGTAATTGTTTTCCATATTCTGTGGCTTTTGCCATTCTCTTTTCTCCGTGCATTCCAGGAATATTTTGATTTCTCTGGAGTAGTTTTTGGTACTTCGGAGATCCGAAAAGGTTAATTCCTTCTCGTCGGCATAATCGTGTTTTTGGTCCGGTGTAGCGCATGTTGGTTAGAGCTTAGTTATTAGAATTTAGAACTTAGACTATTTAGACTTTTCGGACTTTTTTCGGGCGGCATCCTCCGTGAGGAAGTCGAGATCGATCTGAAATCGAGCTGATTTCCAGGCCTCCATTCATAATCCCTCGGATGGTTTGATCTCGTCCAGGTCCCATTCCTTTTATAATAATATCTACTGACTTGATTCCAAATCCAGCGGCACGTTCTGCAACTACTTCGGCAGAAATCTGTCCGGCGTAGGGAGTGGATTGTCGAGCGCCTTTGAAACGATTTGCCCCTGGAGAGCTCCAAGCGAGGACGTTCCCATCAGGATCGGTGAGAGTTACAATAGTATTATTGTAGTTTGCCCGGATATAAACTCTTCCGGTTTCAAATGATTTGCGAATACGTTTTTTTGTACTAGTAGCCATTATTATTTGGTGACTTTTTTCTTATTAGCAATCGTTGTTTTCTTCCCCCGTTTAGTTCGGGCATTGGTTTTTGTTTTTTGTCCTCGGACCGGAAGTTTTCTTCGATGACGGTATCCTCTATAAGAACCAATTTCTTGAAGTCTTCGGATGTTTTGAGTAGTTTCTCTCCGTAGATCTGCTTCCAAAACATAATCTCCCACAGATGATCGAAGCCGTTCTTCTTCCTCTGGGGATAAGTCTTTTACTCTTGTGTCTTCTTTTACTTTTGCGTTTTTGCAGATTTCTTTGGCTCGAGTAGGTCCAATCCCATAGACGTATTGGATGGAGATAATAACTCTTTTTTCAGCAGGGATATTTACACCGGCGATTCTCATGATTTTAGAACTTAGTTTATAAGTTGTAAGTGGGAGGTGGTAGGTTGTAGGGATTTAATTACTTACAACCTACAACTTATAACCTTTAACATTTTATCCTTGTCGTTGCTTGTGCCGCCCTCGAGTAGCTGGGTTAGAACAGACAACTCTTACCGTTCCTTTTCTCCGGATGACTCGGCAGTCTTTGCAGATCTTTTTTACTGATGCTCGAACTTTCATTTTATACTTATTTAAAACGGTAAGTGATTCGTCCCTCCTCTAGGTTATAAGGAGAAAGAATAAGGCGGACTCGATCTCCTGGGACGATTTTTATGAAGTGAACTCTCATCTTTCCCGATACACGTGCTTTTACTTGGTGGCCTTCGAATCCTTCTGCATCCAATTCTACGAGGAATCGTGATCCAGGAAGCAATTCTTTGACCACTCCTTCTACTTCAAAATCTTCTTCATTTGCCATAAAAATGTCCCAAAAAGCCGGCGGATTATAGAAAACTCATCCCCCTTGTCAAATTTTTATAAAAAATGGGCGAAAAAAGCTTTTTTAAGGCTAAAAAAAGAGGATGATTTGAATTATAAAATTGAGTCTTTTTAAAAAATAGGGTTTGTGCTATTATTTGCTCTTAAAAAGTTGAGATTTTTCGTGGGTAGATTTTCGCAAAGATTCGATTTTTATTGGGTTCCCCCGACAAGTCGGGATCGCCCATAAAAATCGCGAAATGCACCAGATTTTTTTGTTGGTATAATATTTAAGGGGGGGAGATAATTTGACTCAAGATTTTTCAGTCCTTAAAGTGTCTCCGCTTTTTAATCTGTAAGTTGATGAAAATAAAAGTTGAATCTTGTCTCGCAAAAACCGATGTGCTTTTTGTTTTTTGTCCTCAAAAAAACTGGAAAAAAGTACTGCCTAAAAAATTACTTGGAAATCTCGAATCAGAAATTACTTCGCATTTTCGAAGCAAAAGTTTTGAAGGAAAATTGGGAGAAGTACTTCAGATTTTTCCGTCTCACAAATTGGCAAAAAAGATATTTCTTTTCGGAACCGGAGAAGAAAAAGAAAAGATCGATATTCGAAAAGCAGCGAGTTTGGCTATTCGACACGGTAAAAAACTAAAGCTCAATCAAGTGTCATTTCTTTTGCCTGATAACTTTGATCTTCCTCGGATTGTTTCAGGGGCAATTCTAGGGGGCTATGAATTCAAAGTTGGCGACAAAAAAGAATGGTTTACCCCAAAAGGACTGACGCTGATATCTACTCAAAAAATATCCAAAAAAGAGTTGGACGGGGAGGTGGCTCTGGCTCAAGCGACCAACTTCACTCGAGACCTCGTCAATCTGCCCCCAAATCTTATGACACCAAAGATTTTGGCCGATACTTCTAAAAAGGAAATCCAAAAAGGAAAAAACCCAGCCGTAAAAGTAAAAGTGTATGGAGAAAAAGAAATTCAAAAGATGAAGATGGGAAATCTTTTTGGAGTGGGGCAGGGTTCGCACGAAGAATCTCAATTAATTGTTTTTGAATATCAGGGCGGGAAAAAAGAAGAAAAACCTTTGGCTTTAGTGGGAAAGGGAGTGTCATTTGACTCCGGAGGATACAATCTCAAACCGACCAATCACATTGAAGATATGAAATGCGACATGGCGGGAGGTGCTGTGGTAGCCGGGATCTTCAAATGGATTGCGGAGGTGAAGCCAAAGAAAAATATTGTGGGGGTAATTGGAGCGGTCGAAAATCTCGTCTCTGGAGATGCCTATAAACCAGGTGACATCCTCACAGCCATGAATGGAAAAACAATTGAAATTACCAATACCGATGCGGAAGGTCGATTAGCTCTGGCGGATTGTTTGTATTATGCGGCGACGAAACTGAAGGCTGGTCAGATTATTGATCTCGCGACACTGACAGGAGCCTGTGTGGCGGCTCTCGGAAACGAGATCACGGCCATCATGGGAAATAACAAAAAATTAATTGATCAGGTAAAAAAAGCCTCAACAGAAGTAGACGAACAGATGTGGGAACTTCCGATTACGGACCATTTTCGAGAAAAGGTAAAAGGAGAGATCGCCGATCTCAAAAACTGGACCGCGGGAGTCAATGCCGGTTCTTCGATGGGAGGAGCGTTTCTCGAGTACTTTGTCGAAAAAGTACCCTGGGTGCATCTGGATATTGCGGGGACGGCTTTTCATGGGAAAGCAGGCGATGAGCTGAGTCCGGCAGGGGCAACGGGGGCAATGATGCGGACGATGAGAAAAGTAATAGTGCAGAAACACTGATTTCTATTAGGATTGCACTGATTACACAGATTTTTTTAAAATAAAGGTGAGGTCTGAATATTTTCCAATTGAAAATTTTTATACCCCTTTCTAGCTTTCCCCTGCGAGGGGAAAAAAGTAACTTTAGGGTTTAATTAATTCTTTTCAGGAACGTTCCACTTTTTTAGCGGGTTTACAAATCAAAATCATTTTTTAAAATCCTGATCGATTTCTCATAAGTTTTATTACAAATGATAGGTGCGGATGTTCTGCTCGAGCGATTGATCCATCATGGAACTAAACAGATTTTTGCTTATCCGGGAGGGGCGGTCTTGCCGATTTATGATCGAATGCCGGCCCACGATCTCCGACGGATACTGGTTCGTCATGAGCAGGCGGCAGCTTTTGCAGCAGCGGGGTACTCTCGGGCGACACAGGAGGTAGGCGTCTGTCTGGCGACTTCTGGGCCAGGAGCGACCAATCTCGTCACAGGGATCGCCGACGCCAAGATGGACTCAATCCCGATGGTTGCGATAACAGGAAATGTCTTTGGTCATTTGATCGGATCAGATGCGTTTCAAGAAGTCGACATCGTGGGGGTCTGTGAGCCGATCGTGAAGCACTCCTACTTCGTGGAGGACGCCAATGATCTGCCACGAGTTATCGTGGAAGCTTTTCACCTAGCTCTCTCTGGGCGTCCTGGGCCCGTTTTGATCGACATCCCCAAGAGCGTCCAGGTCCAAGAAGTGGCTCCGGAGATTCAGAAGAAAATTGAAGAAAAATCAGATTTTGAATTTGATCTGCCGGGATATTTCACCGAGTCGACCTGTTCGTACCAAGAGATCGATGAAGCGATAGAGTTAATAAAAAAAGCCGAGCGACCGGTGATGATTTTTGGCCATGGGGTGGTTCTCTCTAATGCCGAAAACCAGCTGCAGGATTTTCTCGCCAAATCAAAAATCCCAGCGGCTTGGACTTTGCATGGGATCGGTGCGCTCAGAGAAGATCATGAGTGTGCTCTGGGGCTACTGGGGATGCATGGATTGGCGGCTGCGAACTATGCGGTTCACAATTCTGATTGTATTATTGGGATCGGGATTCGGTTTGATGATCGGATCACGGGGATTATTGCGGATTTTGAAAAAAATACTTCTATTATTCACTTCGACATTGATCCATCTGAGTTTAATAAAAATGTAAAAACTGATGCTAGGATTTGTGGGGAAATCCGAAGGATGCTTCCACAAGTAACCGAAAAGTTGCCACCTGTTTCAGATGCACAAAAAGACTGGAAAAACCTTTTGGCTGAAAAATCAAAAACTTGGTCCCTCGAAACATCAAAACCAGAACGATTTACGGAGATTTCTGTGATTGAAGAGCTGAAAAAAATATTGGATGAAGAATCTATCGTGGTCGTGGACGTCGGACAGCACGAGATGTGGACGGCTCAGCGATGTCTCGCTCGAGCATCACGGAAGTTTCTCGCCAGTGGAGGACTCGGGACGATGGGATTTTCTCTGCCGACAGCGGAGGGGGCGGCTTTTTCTGGATATGAGACCTGGTCGATTTCTGGAGACGGAGGATTCCAGATGAACCTTCAAGAATTAGCCACGATCGTACAGGACAAAATCCCTGTCAAAATCATCATCCTCAATAATGGATTCCTCGGGATGGTGCGTCAGTGGCAGGACCTTTTTTATAACAAAAATTACGTGGACACACCGCTCTGGAATCCAGATTTTGTAGCGCTTGGGGAGGCTTATGGGATCCCCAGTTTTCGAGCCAAAAATCTCGAAGAAACTACTTCGCTTCTTAAAAAAATGAAAGATCATGAGGGACCAATTTTGGCAGAATTTGTGGTCGAACGGGAAGAAAACGTCTTTCCAATGGTGCCGGCTGGGGAAAGTTTGGGGAACACACTCCTGGGGCCAGAAACACGGATTTAGTGGATTACGCAGATTTCACAGATTTAAAACGCAGAAACGCAGATTTTTTTGATGACACAGATTTCACAGATTTTTAGAACAAAAATACAGATTGAATTGCAAGTATAAATTAAATAAATTACACAGGTTTCAAATGGAAAAGTATAAACATTCCGAGCTGACGGAAAAGATTATTGGTTGTGCGATGAAAGTACATTCCTATTTGGGGAATGGGTTTCAGGAAGTGATTTATCAGAGATGTTTAGCTATTGAATTTGAAAAGGCTCATTTAGAATTTGAAAGGGAGTTGACGATGCCGATTTTTTACAAAAATCAAGAAGTAGGGGCTCGTCGAGTTGATTTTTTAGTCGAAGGGAAAATATTGGTAGAGTTAAAGGCCTTTTCGGGGGAATTAAATGATATTCACAAGGCTCAGATTTTAAACTACTTGCAAGCCTATGAATTAGAAATAGGATTGTTATTGAACTTTGGTCAAAAAAGTCTAGAGTTTAAACGCTTTATTTTATCTCCTAAAAAATAGATCTGAATTCGGATAAATTCAATCTGTGTAATCAGTGAAATCCGCCTGTCCGCCGTAGTTTGTTTGTATGATTTAGAACTAACGAAGGCGGATCTAATCTGTGTTTCTGCGTTATTATGAAAAGATATATTCTCTCTGTCCTTGCTCAAAACAAACCCGGAGTTCTCTCTCGGATTTCTGGGCTGCTTCGGCGGAAGCTTTTTCAGATTGATTCTTTGACGGTAGGGAGGACGAGCGATGACAAAGTTTCTCGATTTACCATTGTGATTCTGGGAGGCGTCGAGAGTGCTGAAAAAACGGCTCGAATGCTTGAGAATTTGGTAGAAATTCTTTCGGTTAAAATTCTTCCAGAAAATTCTTTGACTCGGGAAATTGTTTTGGCTCGATTTCGGATTCATGATGCAGCAGAAGAAAAATTGCTCTATGAAATGGAAAAAACCGTACTCGCTAAAGAGATTGTCCGAGAGGGTGATGAAGTGACCGTGGAATTAATTGATAACTCTCACGAGCTGGAAGTTTTCCTCAAAAAAATTAAACAATCAAAGATCGAAGTTTTGGATTGGGTGCGGTCAGGGGTTATTGCGTTGGAAGCTTAAAAGCAGAAGTTTGAAGTTATACTAAGCCGCTTTAATAATTTGGAATTTTTGCGAAATAAGAGATTTT
>CAYFMH010000022.1:0-22580 GCA_964344165.1 uncultured Candidatus Peribacteria bacterium
GTGTTATCCTTTCTTATCAGTTCTTTTCTGCTTTTTAATTTCGATATTCGGGTACTTTCTCACACATTGATAGATTCTCCGTAGTGATTTTGACAAAAATAAAACTTTAAAAATTCAAAACCGCCAAGATTGACAATTGATCTAATACCTCGCCACCTGATTTCCCGTAAAATTCTTCATCGTCTCGTCAATCAGCCGAGCGAGCTCATTTACAAAAGGCAAAAAACTTTCCGCTTTTCCTTTGGCTTTCTCCACCTGCCGAGACGCCAAATACAGATTTTCTACCCCAGCGAGATTGTGCCCATGACGGAAGTACCGCAGGCTTTCGGCCAGATAGGTCATCGCCCGAGAAACATACCGAGCCGCGACCGCTTCTGAGTTATTTTTGATACGAGTGAGCTCTCGATTGAGTTTTACAATTTTTCGCAGCCTCATCTCTGCCTCATCCTGTTTGCCGGACTGGAGAAGCTGGAGAAACTGCTGGATTTCCCCCTGCAGCTCTACAAAGGTACGAGTCAGCGTATCCCCATGAAAAAGATGCAATTGCCGATACGCCATAATCCCGACCTCTCTTCTACTGAGCGCTTTGTAGGGATGATAAAACTTATCTGAGGGGAGATGCGCAATCTGGTATTTTTTGGCATAGGCGAAATGCGGCGCAAACCAGGCATCCGCCGGTATATCCATCGCGATGTTCCGAGTTCGTGAAAAGTACGGCCCGAAGTCCACCTTGGTCGCCCGAAAAAGAAACGCTAAAAACTCCGCCTTCCCGACCGCATCATTTGGTCGAAAAAAATCAGACTTATTGATAATCACCCGTCGATTGACAGCTTCATGAACAATTGGCGCAAACCAAGCATTTGGATCAACATCAGCGTAATAAGTCTCTCCTCCAAAGTCCTCTGGAATTACAAATCCCCCCGCCCGCATAGCGATCGTCAGGGCTTCAGCTCTGGTGACGATTTTTTCTGGATGAAAGTTTCCATCCTGGTAGGGCGTCATCACCCCCACCTCACGCAGATGCACAAAAGAGTGATGATAAGGATCATCTACAGAGATATCTCCATACGCAAAAGTAGTGCTGGCAATGAAGAATGAGATAAAAAAAGAAAAACAACGCCAGTCAAATATACACCTACGCCACAACTTTGGGGAATTATCAAAATTACGGAAAAAAAACAGAGCCTTCTGAAACTTTGTTCCCTGGCTTCGGTGCATACAACGAATACTCATTTTAGACACTAATGTGTTTAGATGCATCAACTTTGAGTATAATTTTTGTTCTCATTTGGTCAACTTTTTTGTACAAAAAAAGAGTTGCATTTTTAGACGATTAATTTTCTTTCACAAATTAATACGCAAGAATTGAATTTTTCTTTTTTATTTTTTAAGATCCCCCCAGATGAAACAAAAACTATTTTTTCTTTTTACTTTTGCCTTCCTCCCACTGGCTTCTCACGCCAAATTTGTTGATATGGACGTCACGCATCCTCACTTTCATGCTATTAAATTTTTGGACGACGAAGACATCATCCGTGGATATGAAATGGAAGACGGGACTTATTTTCGAGCAAGACAAAAGGTGAACCGGGCCGAAGCACTCAAGATGCTCCTCCTCGCGGCAGAGATTCCCATGGATCCAAAGGCCAAAAAAACTTTTCCCGATGTGGACAAAAACGCCTGGTTTGCCGACTACGTACACACCGCTGCCAATAAAAATATTGTAAAAGGATTTACCGACGGGAACTTCCACCCAGAAAAACAAGTCTCCCGAGCGGAATTTCTCAAAATGCTCACCCTGAGTTTTGATATTCCTTTTGAGGAGATGGAAGATCCAGAAGAATGGTTTGATCCCTACTTCGGTGTAGCAGAAAATTTTCGAATTGTGGACGAACCAGACCTCTCTCCCTACGAATCTCTCTCCAGAGGAGACATCGCAGAGTACATCTATCGAGCTCATATTTTGAAAACTAATCGGTTTGAAACAAAGTATGTTTATTCTGGATCAGGAAGTGCCAGCTACTATGACCAAGGATTTGCTGGGAACCCCACCGCCTCTGGAGAAATCTACGATCCAATGGACATGACGGTCGCTCATCGGATTTTACCTTTTGGCACTCGGCTCAAAATCTGGAAATGGAGTCCCTCCTGGAGTTGGGATGACAAAGATTTCATTGTGGTGAGAGTCAACGACCGAGGCCCTTATCATGAGGATCGGATTCTCGATCTCTCTCGAAAGGCTTTTGAAAGTTTGGCTCCAACCTCCCGGGGGGTGATTGATGTCATCTTCGAAGTTTATTCTGACAACCTCACCGTCCAACCAACCATTCCCGAACAAATCCGTCCCACGCTCGAAGAAGAAACCAAAGAAGAAGGCGTCCCAGAAATCATCGCGAGAGAATTTGAATCTGGACGTACCAGATCTGGAAGTCCTTCTCCAGAGACCGCAGAGGGTAAGAAGCCATTTATCAAAAAAAAAACGAAGAAGCTCGTCCGAAAAAAATCTAAGCCTCCGCTTACTCCAAACCGGTTAAAAGGACAGATCAATTATCTGCACAATGACTTTTTTCCGCATATCACACTCAGACGCCCAATCCCACAAAAGGTCGTCCTCGGGACAGTCATCCAGGTCGGAGGAACCGTGAAAGAAAAAGGAAAGAAAAAAGCCACCATCTTCGCCCAAGATCTAGATACAAATAAACAACGACAATTCACCGGACCGGTGTCAGGAGACAATTTTTCAATTTCGGTACCGATGCTCGAGTCAGGGAATTTTCATCTAGGAGTTGTTTTTGATGATGAAAGACAATCCAAGGTCGGCCGAATCGAAGTGGCCAAAAATAAGTACTATCGAAAGTTTCCCGCCACAGACAAAAAATTCGTTTCCTCACTTGATGCGCAAGTCGTACCCGAAGAATCCCGCGTGGTTTTCAACTGGGCCAGTGGCGAGAACCGGCTCACAAAAATTATTTTTTCTCAGGGAAATAATAAATCCCCGCTCCTGATCGGAGACCAAGTCTCCCACCTCTCACTCCCCTATGCTTTTTTTGATCGGTTCAAATCAAATCGAAACATCGCAATCGATATCTTCCAGGCGGACTCAGAGGATGGCACCCTCGAGACACAAACCACCAATTGGCAACAATCCGCATACAGAAACTACGTCCTGGCCCCAGGATTTCCGGATACAGAAAAAGAATCCATCTCGGTTCACAAATTCCCAAGGTTTCTCAAAAACCTAAATCCTGTGAAACTTGATGGAAAAATCTTGGCTCCCGATGTGCAGATCCCAAATCATATCTTCCTCGTGAAACCGGAAGGTATGGTCGAGCAAATTCCAATGCAAAAATCTGGCGACCATTTTTCTTTTGAATTTACGCCAAAAAGTTACGGTACCTACATACTGGAGATCGTTTCTGATCAGGGAGAGATCCTCTTCAACCGGGGGATGTATATTTATAAAAAAATGGTTCTCCCCGTCACCGCTTGGGACCAGACCTTCGTGCGATCAGAATCCGCCGTGGGCGTGAGAAACTGGATCAATCAGTTGAGAAAAAAATACCGAAAACATGTCTATACTGGTGACACCAGACTGGATGAATTTGCTCAGCACTACGCTGACCGCATGGCAAGAGAAAAATTTATCTCCCACACAACACCAGAAGGACTCACCTTCCGAGAACGCCTGAAGGCCGCAAACATGCTCGGAGAATTTGCCGAAAATCTCGGCTACGGATCTACCCTCGAACTTGCGCTGCATGGGTTAGAAAATTCTGCCTCTCATCGAGCCAATCTCCTGAGTGAACGATGGGAACGAGTCGGAATAGGGATCGCAAAAAACGTGAAAGGAGAATTTTATGTGGTGCAAATCTTTAGTAAAAATCCACATGGAAAAGGTCTGGTTCCAAAAGTCCCCACCACAGCGGCAGAAAAACTTGCTTACGAAATCGAAGAAATCAAAAAAGCCAATGCGCTCTATCTCCGAGCGTACGAAATTATCAACGAAGCCAAAAATGCTGATGTAAGTCTGTCACATCTTCTTTTGCAAATCTTGGCAACAGCTGAAAATCACATGGAAGTGGCCACTCGAAAAAATGGCCCCGAACTGGCCGTCCGAAAAAAGATCTGGCTTCTCTGGAAAAAAGCTCAAGTTCTAATAGAAAAATGTGAAAAAACCAAAAACTGCAGCAAAGATGCTAAATTCGTATTTTTCCTGAAAAACTTAACCACACAACTCGAATCCCAATGGAACAATTGGAGTGAAAATCCACCATTTGAACATAAATACCAAACCGCTTCTAAGGCTTATCAGGAAGTAGAAAAATTTACTTATCTAAACCGGAAAACTCAATCGCATCTTGACTCAAAAGATCGAGAAAGAATTGCAAAAGCCATGGGGCAAAATTTTTCATTTAAAATTTTTCTCAAAAGCAAAGAAATCCTGGAAAACTTCTGTCCAAATGTCGATGAAAAAATCCAAAAAAAATATCCAGAAGAGTATGGAGCCTGGTGTAATGAAAAAAGTCAAAAATCTCTCGATCTCCTCAAATATCAGTTTGAACGAAACATTAGCATCCCTCTAAAATACTGTAATAATTATATTCAGATGGTCGGCAACCATTGCTCAGAACTAAATCATGAATACCAGCGATTTCGAGCAGAATTTTTGGGAAATTAAATTCTTTTTCTTGTGTCTGCAATAAGAACCGTGTTAACTGTTATTTTTTCATTTAAATCTAATCCAACCTCCTCCAATGACAAACCAAAATGATTAGCCGCTAAACTGAGGAAAAATGAACTAAATTCTCCTGTTTCTTTCAGTCCTGAAATAATATTTTGTACTATCTCTTGCCGAAACTGAGGATCTGGTCTATACCGAAAACCTGCTGCTAATTCTTTTAGGGCGTCATTAACAACAGTTATTTCTCCTTTTTTAGCTACTTTTAATAAAATATTACAAGTAGCTTCCATTGATTCTTTTCCTTCTTTTTCACTTTCTTTTAATTCATCCTTTAAAATCAAGATTTCACGAATTCTTGGCTTCAAAGCATCGATAACTTCTCGTATTACCCTTTTTCCTAAGCAAGAGCCATCTTTTTCTCCAAGAAATATTAAATTTATCTCTTCCTCCGACATTTGAGATGCCTCCTCTGGAGTTAAAGAAACTAATGAAGGCTTAAATCGAATTGACATGTTAAAAACGGCTAAAGTTAGTATACAGCATAACAATTAAACAAAAAAAGTCAAGCTTTTTTCCAATGAATTAAAAAAAAGCAGCGCCTCCCTCGCTCCTTTTCTCTTTTTTTCGAAACCTCAAAGCTCAATTATTTCAAAAAATCCTCAGCATCCAACTTTCCCAGCATCGCCTTCGCTATTTTTCGGGATTGATCGATCTTTTTTGAAGCTTCCTGTGCCAGCGAATTTCTCGCTTCACGCACTTTTTTGAGTTGAGCTTCCAATTTCTCGATCTTTGCTTCGTACTGATCAAATTTTCGAAGCCATACATTCAGCGTTCTTGGCTTTTCAGCCTCAGCAATCCCTTTAAATACGCCGGGATGTTTACGGTGTCCGTTTAAAAATGCCGAAATCTTGGCACGAAGTCCGACTACGGAGACAAATCGTTCTTTTTTCATTTTTTTTGGTTTAGGAAATAAAGAAGAGAACTGGCGCTCATTATAGCACATTTTAAAATGTATTTCAAATTTTAAAAGTTCTGTTTTTTATGTTTGTAGGAGGTGTTTCAAAAATTTGCAGCAGAGTTTTGAACAAGAAAGGGAGGGGTTAGAATTTTTTGCACCATGCCTTCGGAAAAAAATATAGGGGGGAAAATTCGATTAGATCCTATTTTTGAAATATCAGAAATGTCTGAATTGAGTTTTTTGGGGAATTAAACAAAAAAGCTTTCCCCATGTTCTCTAGGAGGATGATGTAATTGTCTAAAAGATACAAACCTTCCTCCTCTCAAATCGCCATTGAACCAAAGATGACCAACTGGCATATCTTCTGTTGTACAAGCTTCTCCCTCTTCAATCACTCCAAAACGCATGTTTTTGTAAATTACTGCTAAGGTTTTTGCAGAAGTCACTAATACCTCCCCTTTCAAAGATTCAACATCCTCTACCGAAAGTGGATCATGATATTCATACAAAAATCTATCCAAGGCGGCTCCATCTATAAATTTTATCGCACTGATAATACGCCAAGATCAATAAAAGTCAAGTTGTTTTTTATCAAGCCTTTTTTATAGTCACGTCATCTTTCGTGATTCGAACTTCGTTATTCGTTTTTCGAAAAATTAAAATTCCCAAATTGATAATTGTTAATTGATAATTGAAGATTGAATATGATTACCACTGACGAAGTCCGTCACATCGCCAAACTAGCAAAAATAAAACTCACCGACGCAGAAGTAGAAAAATTCACCGGACAACTGGGAAATATCCTGGATTTTTTTGCACAACTGCAGGAAGTCAACACAGATGATGTCGCAGAGACTGCTCAGGTCACAGGACTGGAGAACGTCACCCGACCAGACGAGATTGAAATCACAGAGAACCTCGATGCCTATCTCGAGGAATCTCCTCATGAGATCGAAGATCATAGTGTGAAGATACCGAAAATAATGTAATAAATTCCGACTTCTCTCCCCTTAGTTTAAGGGGAGATGGCTGAAAGCCAGAAGGGATATAATAAACGAACATTCAAATTTAAAAAAATGGAATTAACCACAAAAACTCTTGCCGAACTCTCAACCCTCTTCCGCGAAGGAAAAGTCTCCTCTCGTGAAATCACCGAAGCCTATATCAAAAACATCGAAGAAAAAGATGGGGATATCAATGCGTTTGTGACGACCACCTTCGACCTCGCTCGAGAAATGGCCGATGCCGCGGATGCCCGAAGAAATAATAATGACCTCCTCTCCCCACTCGATGGAATTCCAATGACACTCAAAGATGTAGTTTGTACAAAAAATGTGATCACAACAGCGTCCTCGAATGTCCTCAAAGATTTCACTCCTCCCTACGATGCGACCGTCTGGAGGAAGCTCAAAGAAGCCGGAGTTGTACTCCTAGGAAAAGTAAATACCGATGAATTTACCATGGGAGGATCAACCGAAACTTCAGCCTTTGGCGTGACAAAAAATCCACACGAACACTCTCGGGTTGCCGGGGGAAGCTCAGGAGGAAGTGCGGCCGCCATAGCAGCAGGATTCTGTGCTGGATCAATCGGAACCGATACCGGAGGATCTATCAGACAACCAGGACATTTTTGTGGTGTCGCGGGGCTTAAAGTGTCCTACGGACGAGTATCTCGATGGGGCACAATCCCGATGGCCTCCAGCCTCGATACCGTAGGACCTCTCGGAAAAACTGCCGAAGATTGTGCGCTAATCCTACAAACCATTGCCGGCAAAGACGTGAAAGATGCAACTACTCCCGATCGAGAAGTCCCAGATTACATTTCTGCACTTGAAAAAGATATAAAAGGACTCAAAGTCGGAATTCCAAAAGAGTACTACTCCGACGCTATCGACAGTGAAGTATTAGCCGAAATGGAAAAAACAAAAAAAGTCCTCAAATCGCTCGGAGCCGAACTAATCGATATCTCTCTCCCTCATACCAAATACGCCGTGCCGACCTACTACATCATCGCCCCTTCAGAAATCTCAGCCAATATGGCTCGATACGACGGGATCCGATACGGAAGTGGAGTGAAGGGCAAAGATCTACAAGAAATCTATACCGAAACTCGAGAGGCCGGACTCGGAGATGAGGTCAAACGAAGAATTTTGATCGGAACCTACGCACTCTCTGCCGGATACTACGATGCGTTCTACCGAAAAGCTCAAAAAGTCCGAACCCTGATCAAAAAAGACTTCGATGATGCGTTCGAAAAAGTGGATGCCATGCTGGCCCCAGTAGCTCCCACGCCCGCGTTCAAGATTGGACAAAATACCGACGATCCACTCAAAATGTACCTAGAAGACATCCTCACGATCCCTGCCTCCCTCGCTGGAATTTGTGGTTTATCAGTCCCCGTCGGGACATCAAAGGATGGTCTCCCCATCGGAGCCCAATTACTTGGAGCGGCCTTCACAGAAGATCGGATCCTGCAGGTAGGACACCAAATACAAAAAGCCAGTTGATAAACTTTATGGAGAAAAAATATCGAAATTCTCAAAAGCGGATTTATGAAGATGGATTTGTTTATTTTGTAACCAGCAAAACAAAAGATAGTTTTCCGTTTTTTCAGGAGGAAATTTTTTGTGATTTATGGATTGAAGAATTGAAACTATGCAAAGAATTAAAAAAATTTGAGTTATATGCATTTTGTTTGTTGCCAAATCATTTTCATTTGTTGTTAAAACCAAATGATAAAAATAACATTTCGGAAATCATGAGATCGTTAAAAACAAATTTTTCTCGAAATATTAATCGGGTTATTTCTCGTGAAAAAATTCACCTCCCCCGGAAGGCGAGGTCACGTGACCTCGCCTTCGTTGTGCACGAACAATGTCTGCAAAAACTACAAATACAATTTCACAAAAAATATGAAAATTCATTTCCTTTCTCAGAATTCAAATGGCAATCTTCTTTTCATGACCACATCATCCGAAACGAAAAGGATCTTGAAAATCATTTCAATTACACCACTTATAATTTTCAAAAACATGGACTTCCTGACAATTGGAAGTATACTTCCTTGCGATTTGAGAATTTAATCGATACTTTTTAATCACATGAAACTTTTTCTCGCAAACGGAAAAACTATCGAAGGGAAATCTTTTGGCGCGGATACCGAAGCCGAAGGCGAAGTGGTCTTCACCACCGGGATGACCGGATATCTCGAAACGCTCACCGATCCAAGCTACTACGGCCAGATTGTGACTTTTACGTTCCCACTGATCGGGAATTACGGTGTCCCCGCCGAAAAAATGTTTCAGGACAACGTAGACGAAACTTTTGAAAGTAAAAAAATCTGGGTAAAAGGTGTGATCCTCACAGAAGAATCACTAAGATTCTCTCACAGCGAAGCAGTCAAAAGCTTCACTGCCTGGCTCAAAGATCAAGGCATCCCCGCCATCTCTGGCCCCGACACTCGAGAACTCACCCAGATGCTGAGAGAAAAAGGGGTCATCCTGGGAAAATTAGGACACACTGCTCCGGATAATTTTGTAGATCCACTCAAAGGACGATTTGTCCCAGAAGTTTCCCCCGAAAAAGTAGAAATTCTCGAACCAGAAAAACCAATCGGAAAAACAATTGCCTTCATGGACTGCGGAGCAAAAAACGGAATCCTGAGAAACTTCCTCCAGAGAGGTATTAAAATCATTCGTTGCCCTTTTAACCAATCCCCTTTTGCACTAAATGAAAAGGTGGACGGGCTTTTTATCTCCAATGGACCTGGTGATCCTGATACCGTGATTGAGACTATCGCGATCACCCGAGAAGCTCTGGAAAAAGATACCCCAATCTTTGGAATCTGCCTCGGAAACCAGATCCTCGCACTCGCCGCTGGAGGAAAAACCAAAAAGATGAAATACGGACACCGTGGTGTCAATCAACCCGTCCAAGATCTCAAATCACAAAAATGTCTGATCACCTCACAAAACCATGGATTTGTAGTAGATGAAAATTCTCTTCCAGCTGACTTCGAAGTATGGTTCAAAAATCTGAACGATGGATCAGTCGAAGGAATCCGGCACAAAACAAAACCAGTCTTCTCGGTACAATTTCACCCTGAAGCTTGTGCAGGTCCAGAGGATGCGGCGTATCTCTTTGATGAATTTATTCGGGAGTTATAAATCAAGAAGTTTCCAAAGCTTCTTCCACTGCCGTCTGTGTAGATTCCGCAAGATCTTTATCTTCTGGTGTTATTAACTTTTTAATCTCATCCAAGACCACATCACAAAGCCGATGAGCTTCTATTACAAAAATAACATCTTGATGAGAAATAGGTCTTTCTTTCACATCTATTATGGGAGAGAGAAACCCAAAACTCGATGAGACCTGATGGTGAATTAATAAAATCAACTCTCCAATTGCTTCCGCTGGAACATTTCCAGAATTAATAAAACTGACAATAAAATCATAAATTCTTATTTTTGCCTCCTCTAACCTCTTTTCTCTTTGAGGAGTCGAACCACGAGAAAGAAGATGAACAGAGGCAGAATATAGAGGGATAAGGCTGCTAAACTCTTCTTTAAATGGTTCAAAATCAAATGTCGTTGGTTGGACTGTGCTTTGTTCTGTAATAGTTTCTAAAAGAAAATCACAAAGCTGTTGAGCTTTAACCACCTCGTATGATTTTTGACGATCTTTAAAAATTTCAGTAATTTTTTCCCGGTCATGTGAAAAATTAAAAACAGATGAAATAACATCATGAATTGCCAAGACAAAATCAGCTTTTAATCCATAAGGAGGGGCTTGATCGAGGACTAAATCACGTATTATATTTCTTTTTTCTGTATCTTCCCCTCTTCGTTTCTCTTTTGGCATCTCCGAATCAGAAAAATGCCTCACCACAAGATCGTGATAAGCAACAACAGCATCTTGAAATTCCGCTTTAAAAGATTCCAGATCAAACGATTTTTGTCCTTCTATACTCCCCATTTTAGAACAATTAAAAACTAAAAAAGTGCCCTCCTCTTCCTTTTTATTAAAACCCTGATCTCTCTATACTCTTCTTTTTTCCGGTGTCAAATTTATAGATAAGCCCCTTCATCCATTACCATTTGAAAGCTCTTAGCCATCCCCTCTATGACAGTATTTATTTTTGTAGGATCAGCTATTTTGAAATCTATTCCTACAAATCTTTGATTCTTCAGATTCGATCGAATCGATTTTTCCGATTCCAATCTAGTTTTTAAATCACATAAAAAACCAGAATATTCGGCGCACAAAACAAGTATTTTCCCTCTTGGAGAATGTTGAACAAGAAAGGATAAATCTTCATTTGTCAGTGTTTCTGCACTCTCTTCGGTAAATAAACTTATTGCTTTTACAGCAGATTCCACTCTGTTTTCATTATTTTCTAAAATATCTAATCTGCCCATTGTAAAAAAATTAAAATACTATTTACTCGTCTTTTATTTATTTTTTTATAAATTGTCAAGTTGTTTCCCTACTTTTTTTTAATTACCATGACTTCACATACACCTACGTTCTATAAATAAATGATTAAAAAACACGGAACTTCGGTGCATACTACGCATTATTTATTTTTAACACCAAAGTGTATATGGAAATGACAGAAATCTTACTTTTGGGTTTGGGAGGGCTAATGCTCCTCGGGATTGGAGTGCTTGTTTTTCGACCAAGTAATGAAAAATCTGACGATCTCAATAAACTACTCGAAGAACTCCAGAGAGACAAAGAAGCTCGTCATCGAGAAGGAGAAAGCCTGAGAAATGAGCTCCGAGAGAACTCCAAGCACCTGCGAGACGAGTTTTTTCGAGTGAATAAGACCGTGGATACTAAGCTCTCCGAATCCTCCAAGCAATTGAACGAAAGGCTGGACAAATCCTCTGTGGTGATCGGTTCACTTCAAAAAGAACTGGGGAAAATGGGAGAAATCGGCTCAAAAATTGAAAACCTCGATAAAATCCTCCGCGCTCCAAAAGGCCGAGGAGGCATGGGAGAAGAAAGCCTCGAAGAAATTCTCCGGTCGGTTTTCCCAGCCAATCTCTGGCAGAGACAATACAATCTCGGGACAGGACTTATGGTAGATGCCGTGGTGAAGACATCCAACGGGATTATCCCCATTGACGCAAAGTTCCCTCTTCCGGCCTTTGAGCGTCTCGTCGGGGCAGAAAACGATGAAGATCTGGCTCGAGCCCAAAAGGAATTTCAAAAAGACTGCAAAAATCGAATCGATGAAGTAGCCAAATACATTCGACCAGAATCAGAAACACTAAACTTTGCGATTCTTTTCCTCCCTAATGAAAACATCTACTACGAAGCTTCGATCCGTGACGGCGTGATCGCTGAATACGCCAAAAACAAAAAAGTTCTCCTCACCGGACCCAACACCATGCTCTACGTCCTCCAGATGCTCTTCCAGGCGTATCAGAGCCAAGAATTTGCCCGAGAAGCACAACGAGCTCTAGCCGAACTCTCTGGAGTAAAAAAACAAGCCGAACGTCTCGATGACGATATCGGCATCCTCGCCAAACACATCGGGAATGCCAATGTGAAGGTCGCCGATGTGCAGAATGAAAATGTAAAACTGCAAGGCCAGATCGATCGGGTCGCAGCGCTAGAAGAAGGCATTTCAGAAGAAAAAGTTGATCAGGATCGGTTGTTGTAACCACCTTCTTTAGCAAAGAGGAAACTGTCCCCCCCAGCGTCCATCAAAAAACAAACACTTGTACAAAACAAATCCCTCTTTAGTTCTCCCTTTGCTAAAGGGAGAGTGGTGTGTAAATAAAGAAAAAACAAAAACGCAACCTACCCCCTCTTTTGCAAAGAGGGGACTAAGGGGAGATTTGTGTCTACAATGTAAATAAATAAGAATGCTCGAATACAACAAAAATTTAAAACCATTTTCCCAAAAGCTCCGCAGAGAAGCGACGGAAACTGAGCAAATCCTTTGGGCTCATTTACGAAAAGAACAAGTTTTAGGAGTTAGGTTTTATCGTCAAAAACCCATCGGAAACTATATTGTTGATTTCTATTGTCCAAAAGCAAAATTAGTTATTGAAATTGATGGGAGTCAACACTTCGAAGAAGAGTGTGAAAAACATGATAAAAAAAGAGATGAATATTTAAAATTAAAAAATCTAACCGTTTTAAGGCTTACGAATTTAGATATTTTTAATAACCTAGATTCCGTAATGGATGTGATTTATAAAAAAGTAAAATACAATTCACCCCCTCTTTAGCAAAGAGGGGATAAAGGGGAGATTTGGAACCCCAACGTCCATCAAAAAACAAACGATCGTATAAGCCAAATCCCTCTTCAGTTCTCCCTTTGCTAAAGGGAGAGTAAGAGGTAGATAAAGAAAAATAACTTCCTCAATCTGTGTGCTCCAGTAATCTCAGCAAATTCCGAAGTGATATCATCTTCCAACACCCCACTCTACTTCACTATTGCGAACTCTTGCTTTTCTATTATCGATAAATATTCTCAATCTTTCTCTTTCCTGCCCAGAAATTTCAGTATTTTTTAATAAGATATCCACAATATAAGATCTCAAATTATTAGCACCATCTCTATATTTTTTACATTTTTTTACATCTCTATTATGATAACTATAATAAATGGCCAAATCGCGTAGTGCATTCCACAAATAATCCGAAAGAATTGGAATATCTGATTCTCTTGAAGCAATTTTGGCGTGAGCTTGGATTGATTTTTCTAGTAAATCTTTTCGTTGAAAAGCTGTATTAATATCATGTGGATTAAATTGCGAACAATCTAAGACACGGCCAGCATAATCCTGTGCTATCCCCCAGATATATTTATCACGGGTCCCAGCTTCTAATCCTGGTCCTGTAGATAGTCTTGGAATTATTTCTATGAAATTTTCCGAAGGAAGTCTTAGGTGTTTAGAAATCGCAGTAGAATCTACCGTCCCAATCCTTCCTTTTTCAGTTGGATAACCAGACAAGAGTACTATTAAAAAGTCCTTCTCCTCTTCATTTTCTAATAATTCCCAAATTGCTCTGTCTTCCTCCGGTAATTCCCGAGCCTCTCTCGGGGAAACGAAAATCATTTTCTGAAAAAACCGAAGTCCACCAATCCAAAACTGATCTTGATGCAAAACAGATTCTTTTAATTTCTCTAGGGAATAGTCGACACCCCATCCTGGAATTGAATTGGAAATATTCGAAACAATAATCACTTTTTTGGGGAGTTTATCAATTTCTAAATATTCTAAAATCTGGGCCGTCAGTCCATGTAGATCAAATAATTCAAATTTAGATCTTTCTACTGCCTTCGTATCAGCCGAAGAAGTGTTTTTTTTCTTATCCTCCATTTTTTAAAAGTTAAAAATAATTATAAATTTATTCTGGCTTAAAAGTAAAAACAAGTCCTGTGTTTGGAATCTTTTCTACTTGCACATTTTCTCCTAATTCGGAATCAACTCTTTTAATTACTCCATCTTCAAATAAACCAATATCTCCACTTCCCCGATGTGAACGATTTTCCTCAAGAAGAAAATAGACTTTTAAGGTTCCTTCTCCATCCCTGTAAACTTTTTTTCGATATTCAAGATCAAATAGTCTGGACTCCTGAAGCATCAAATTCGAAATTCTTTCGAAAGTGGAGTCACAATCTACTAAGATTAAGACTTCTGCAGAATATCGATTAATAGTAATATCCACTGGTTTAAAGCCTTCTGGAACATCTACTGCAAACCCATGTCCCAGCATAGCTTCTGGAATAAATGGATCACCCACACACTCCTTTAGTTCTTTCATTTTTAAAAAGGTTAAAAAACAACGATTTTCATTTTTCAATTAATTATCAAGAAGGTGCCTAACAGCACCATCACAATCAACTAAACTTCCATTTCCTCTTCGACTAGCCGCATTTATAGTTCCTGGGGAATATAATCCAAACTTTATTTCTCTATCCCCTGAACTATTCGTTCGGATAACAGGGCAATCTTTTCTTTTCCCATCCGGGAAAGCGACTGAAATTGCCTCTAAATTTACGCCGTTTCTGGTTAATCCGGCTTTTATCTCATCGATAGCTTCTTGGATACTTGGGGGAGGAGAATCAACATCTAACAAGTAATTTGCTGCTGCCTGTAATTCATCAGGAGCGAATGATCCATAACAATGAACTCGCCAATTAGTATCTCCATATTCGATCCTCCCTCCTTGGTTCTCTTCGGGCGTGAAGTCAAGAATACGATCTCCTAATTGAATTCTAACACAACCACTATCATGAAAATAAGTTATTGCACTTGATGCCTTTTCTCCAAGCATTTTTTTTACAGCCTCGGCTCGTTCTCCTGGAGATGAAGCTGTTTTTTCTTCATTTTCCATTTTTTAAAAAGTTAAAAATAATTATGAATTACATATAGCAAAAAATATCATTTTGTCAACTTTTTTTTTATAAAAAAATAATTACCTTATTTTTATGATGCTCGACTTCACCCAACCCAACGCCGCTCAGCTCCTCAAAGATCACCAGATCGCTCTCACCCTCGAGGAAGCACAGAACCTCCAAAAAGACGTCGGAAGACCACTCACAATCCTCGAAGCCACCGTGCTTGGAATCCAACTCTCCGAACACTGCTCGTACAAAAGCTCACGAAAGTTCCTCAAAAAACTACCAACCAAGGGACCATCCGTAATCCTCGGTCCAGCCGAAGATGCCGGAATCGTAGAAGTCTTCGAACACGATGGAGAAAAATACGCCATCGCCGTCGGCCATGAATCCCACAACCATCCCTCCCAGATCGTCCCCTACGAAGGCGCTGCGACGGGAGTCGGAGGCATCATCCGAGACATTGTCTGTATGGGAGCCCGACCAGTCGGCGTCCTTGACCAGCTCCGACTGGGAGATTCTGATAAAAATGAGCAAAGAAACATTACCAATGGTGTCGTCTCAGGAATCTCCGGCTACGGAAACCCGCTCGGAGTCCCCAATATGGGAGGCGATGTATACTTCGATGAGGGGTTCGATGAAAATTGCCTGGTAAACGTGACGGCTCTAGGAGCCCTACGAAATTCTGACCTCATCCACTCGTATGTACCCAAAAATGCCGCTGAAGAAAACTGGGATCTGATCATTATTGGAAAACCAACCGACAACTCTGGATTTGGAGGAGCGAGCTTTGCCTCTGATACGTTTGAAGAGTCAGATGACCTCGAGGCCAAAAAAGCCGCCGTCCAAGAACCAAATCCTTTTCTTGAACGACACATCATAGCGGCCACCCTCGATCTTTTTGAGATTTTGAAGTCAGAAGACAACTACGACCAAGTCGCGTTTAAAGATCTCGGTGCCGGAGGCGTCGTCTGCGCCACGGTAGAAATCGCCGAAGGTGGCGGATTTGGCGCCGAAGTAGATCTCGATAAATTGCACAAGATTGGAAACTATCCCCCACATGTCTTCGCCTGTGCAGAAACACAAGAGCGATTCTGCTGGGCCTGCCATCCAGATTTAACACAAAAAATTATCGATCACTACAAAAAAAAATGGGAACTCGGCAAAGCGGCGGAAAAAGCCGGAGCTTCACATGTGGGCAAAGTTCGAGCCGATGGCCAATACATCGTAAAAGCCAACGGCGCAACTCTCTGTGATATATCTGCCGAACTAGTAACGAAGGGAATCCTCTACGACCGAAAATATGAGATGGCTGAACGAGAAAAAGTGAAAACAGAGGTGAAGTTTGAAAAAGGGGAAGTAGTTTTTAGTTGATAGTTTTTAGTTCTTAGATTGGATATCACTTTAAAAATCCGAGTTCCGAGTTCCGAGATTTTTATTTTAATTATTCCCTGCATCTTTTTTCTCCTTCTCACTATAAACGTGCTTCCACTCGTCCTTGTCGTAGTTGAAAATCTCCTCTGGTTCAAAAAATCGCCCTACTTCCCTCTTAGCCGTCTCTACAGAATCAGAACTGTGAACCAAATTTCGTTGTGAAGAAACAGAAAAGTCTCCCCTCACCGATCCAAAGTCTGTGTTTTTAATTCCACAAATTTTCCTCACCATCTCGACGGCATTGATCCCCTCGATACAAATCGCCACGAGCGGACTAGAACTCATGAAATAAGATAACTCTTCAAAAAAAGGCTCATCCTTCACATGAGCGTAATGCTCGAGCAATACCGCTTCTTTGAGATGAATCATTTTGAGTCCTACTATTTTCAACCCTTTTCTTTCAAATCGACTAACTACTTCCGCAATCAACCCTCTCTGTACCGCATCTGGTTTGATAAGAACTAAAGATCTTTCCATGGAAAATTAAGAATTAATTTTTTAATGAATAATGAGTAATTAGTAATGATTAATTATAGAATTACAAATAATTAAATTTCCAATTTTATTATTCATTAATCATTGTTCATTCATCATTATAAAAAGAAAACCACAAGGCCCTCCTTCCTTGCAGTTAACTTATTTTTTGATCGAAAGCAAATCAAACTAAAATGGTGCTTCTTCTGTTGGCATTTCTCCGCTTGGGATTTCTTCTGCCGAAGGTTCTGGCTCTCCTTTGTTTGGATGTTCTTCTACATCATCACCTGCCGGTGCGGCTCCTCCAGACTTCGGTGAAAGAATGATCATGTCGTCCGCAACGATTTCTGTCCGATAATGTTTTACTCCCGCATCATCTTCCCAGGTTCGAGTTCGAAGTCGCCCTTCAAAAAACACCTTAGAACCTTTTTTGAGTCGTTCTGCGACAATTTCAGCCAGTCTTCCCCAACACACCACACTGTGAAATTCTGCTTCTTCGTGCTTGGTCCCACTGGAGTCCGTCCAGGCACGGTTCGTAGCTACCCCTACGGTACATACGGATTGGTTGTTTGAGGTTTTCCTCAAGTCTGGGTCTCGTGTCAGATTTCCGATAATCTGCGCTTTGTTCAATGAGTTCATCTTTGATAAAAATTAAGAAATAGATAAGAACTGCCCTCGAGTGTAGAAGAAAAAATAAAGAGCGCAAATTTTTTTTCGGTTTCTCTATACTTGTGTTTTATAAACACAAAAATCAGTGGCGAAAAAGTTAAGAAATGTTATTTTAATAAAAAACAGGATTGACTAAAAACAATTAAAAAATACGATCAAAACAATGGTAAAACTAAAAGTTATAGAAGATGATAGTACTTTTTGGAGAGAAGTCATAGAAGATGGAAGTTCACGTCCAACGAAAGCAAAAATAAACAAAACTCATGAAAAAACATTTCCTTTTCGGGAAGTAGAAGAATTTCCAGAAAGAATTGTGGACCTTTTATAAAAATTTTTTATGAAAAATCTATCCCTCAACCTCCTGCTCCTGTCCCTCGCGTCACGGTCGAGATAGATTTTTGTAACTAAAGAAAAATAATGCTCGGCCAAAAAAGGCAGAGTTTTCTTGGCAATTTTTAATTTTTAAACTCAAATTTTTAAATAATTTCTAATTTTTAAATCTTAAACTAAAATTTTATTAACATGGATTATGATCTAGAAGAACGCACGGCTAAATTTGGAGAATCTATCATTGGTTTTTTGAGAGAAATTCCACAAGACAATGTAAACAAATCAATTATAAACCAATTAATCCGTTCTGCCACGAGTATTGGTGCTAACTATATGGAAGCTAACCAAGCTAGTTCCAAAAAAGATTTCAAAAATAAAATTAACTATTGTAAAAAAGAAGCAAATGAAACCAAACATTGGCTCAGGATGCTAGCAAAAGCAAATCCTGAAAAATCTGACGATTGCAAATCTTTTTGGAAAGAAGCTCACGAACTAACTTTAATTTTTGCTACTACTACAAAAAACTGTGAAAAACAAAAACTTAAAAATTAGAATTTAAAGAATTATTTAAAAATTACTCGTCAGCCGAAGTTTGTAATCATAATCTAAAACTAACGAAGGCTGAAAAATTACAAAATTAAAAATTTTCTAACTTAAACTACAATGTCTGATAACAACTATGTCAAAATCTTCGACACCACCCTCCGTGATGGAGAGCAAGCCCCTGGATTCTCTATGAATCTAGAAGAAAAAGTCCGCCTCGCCGTCCAACTTGAGAACCTCGGCGTAGACGTAATCGAAGCTGGATTTCCCATCGCCAGTCCAGATGACTTTGCCGCAGTAGAAGCCATCGCCAAGACGCTCAAAAAGACCGAAGTCTGTGGCCTCGCCCGATCAACGGAGAAAGACATCACCACCGCCTGGGAAGCTATAAAATCAGCCAAAAAGCCACGGATCCATACTTTCATCGCGACGAGCCAGATCCACATGGAACACAAACTCAAAAAATCACCCGAGGCAGTACTCGAAATGGCCACAAAAGCCGTAAAATTAGCTAAAAGTCTGTGTGATCGAGTAGATTTTTCTCCAGAAGATGCGGGAAGATCCGATCGAGACTTCCTCGTCCAAGTGATCGAGGCCGCCATCGAAGCCGGTGCCGATACCATCAATATCCCCGATACGGTTGGATACCTCACTCCTGATGAATTCGGTGATCTCATCGGTTACCTCATCAAAAACGTAAAAAACGCCGACCAGGTAATCTTTGCCACACACTGTCACAACGATCTCGGACTCGCTGGTGCCAACTCGCTCGCCGGAGTCAAAAATGGGGCCCGACAGATCGAGTGTACCATGAACGGAATTGGTGAACGAGCCGGAAATGCCGCGCTCGAAGAGGTAGTTATGACGCTCAGAACAAGGAAAGATTTTTACGGTCTAGAAACAGGAATTCAGACAACAGAAATTTATAAAACCTCAAAACTGCTCGAACAGATCACCGGACAACGAGTACAGGCCAATAAGGCGATCGTCGGTCGAAATGCGTTTGCGCATGAATCAGGCATTCATCAGCACGGCATGCTCGCGCACAAAGAAACTTATGAGATCCTCACTCCCGAATCCGTCGGAGTAGAAAAAACAGAAATCGTCCTCGGTAAACACTCCGGACGCGCCGCGCTCAAGAGTCGACTAGAAGAGATGGGCTACCAACTCAGTGATGAGAAATTGCTCGAAGTTTTTGAAAAATTCAAATCCCTCGCCGATCTCAAAAAAGAAATCAGCGATGCAGATCTCGATGTACTCATGATGGGCGAAAAAACAGCCGAAGAAACTTGGGAACTTATAGATTTTGAAGTCACTTCTGGGGAGAATAAAACCTCTCAAGCCAAAGTCAGCCTCCGAAACAATAAAACCGATGAGACAAAAGTCTCAGAAAAATCCGGGACCGGGATGGTGGATGCCGCCTATCAAGCAATCGAGGACATCTGTGGTAAACATGGACAGCTCACTGACTTCGCCATGGATAGTGTCACGGCGGGGCTTGATGCGCAGGCGATTGTGAAGGTGCGGCTTGAGACGGATGATGGACAGATCTTCACGGCCAAATCCGGCGATTGTGATATCGTCCGAGCTTCAATTTCAGCTTATTTGAAGGTGATTAATCTGGTAGTGAAAAGATAATAATCTTCTGAAAGATAGATATCTAGACTCCTGCGTTTTTCCGTGCTTTTTTCCCTTCTTTGTGAAGCATATCCCCTCTCCGAGTTAGGTTATTAATCACATCTGAAATTGTTTCAGCCTCTGGTTTTTCCCCACTTTCTTCAACCACTTGAACTTCTTCCGGTGTTTCCGGCTCCTGACGAGCAAGCTGTGCTTCTACAGATTCTTGAGGTACTGCTTTTTGTTCTTTTTTGATACTTCCTCCAGCTATCTGATCAGCTAAACTGGCTAATTCTTGAGGATCGTCTATATCAAAATCACCACTAAAGTCACTAAAACCAGTATCAATGTTATCTTGTACTGTAGCGCTATCCAGATTTGCCAAACGATTTAATCCTCTCACCGCCTTTATCATTGCAAAAGCATTCATATTGTTGACTCCCTTATCTGCCTCTTGGAGTGCTACATTTCGTAGAGCTGTTATTTTTTTGTGAAGAGCTCTTTCTACCCCTGATACATCTTCTCCTGGAAGTGCTTTTTCGAGTGTTCGACTCACACTTAGCGCTGCGGCACCTTCCATTTTCAAGAGATTATCTTCGTATTCTCCAGAACTAACCTGTTCAGCTATCTCTCTTCTTGTTACAGCACTGAGCACTTCTTTACTAGCTTTTTGTGCTTCTTGTTGCTCAGTCTGTCCTACCGTTCGCCTTGGTCCTTCTGTATGAGACATTTTTATGGGGGTTATAAATTATTTAATAAAGCTTCAGCCTTAATTTTCTCTTTTTCTCGATTTTTAGCCTCGGCTTGTTTAATCATATTTTTTGCTTCTTTTTGGATAAGCTTTTCCATGATTTCTTGCTCTTTTTGGTAGTAGGTGATGACATCATCGTCGGCCTTCTCTCCTCCGGCAGCTTCTCTTTTTTGATTCAGATCATAGAGGATTACGAGAAGCTTCTGCAGGTGGACATCGTCCAGATCCTTCGCTTTATCATAAATCTTCGGATTCACCAGAGGAAGAGCTTCGATCAGCTCTTTTATTTTTGCGAGTATTTGTGCCCGAGTCGCCATTTTTTATTTGGTTATCTTAGTATTATACTTCAATTTTTTATAAATTGCAAATTTTAAACATATGATTTTTTATTTTTTCTTCCTTTTTTCTTTCGAAATCCGATTTTATATTTTCCCCCATCTACAGACTGCAAACTTACTTGTCCATCACTTGGTGAGATATCTTTAACAGTTAATGCTTCGCCCATGTAAATAAAAGAATCTCCTAATCCATAATCTGCTCCATCAATCTCAGCATATTTTTCACCACCAATTTTTCCTATTCCTTTTAACTCGTTCACCCAGGTTAGGTCAATTTTCTTTGCTTTTCCAAGCCTTGCATACCTTTCCTTCTGTTCTTTTTTAGCTTGAGCAATATCTATTCCTTGATCATTGTCTATATAAGCAATAGCTGCATAGTCAATTCCTCCCTTAGCTAAATTTTGGGGAGGAATACGAAGAGTATGTTTAATTATTTTATTTTCCATTTTCCCCCTTTTATAATCAGGAAAAACTTGGGTAAGCACAAAATATCCTTCATCATCTAGCTCCCCTACTTCAAAACCATCCTTTGGTCCCACTGGATAACCTGAATTTTTAAATGCCTCTATAGCTCTATCAGGATCAATCCTCCGAGCGACTTCTTTCACTTCTATTTTACCTCCTTCCTTTTTTTCTAATGTAAGATCTCTGGTAAAAAGTCCTTTCCCTTTCTCAGTACGAACTGCATGCATTCCTTCTAATGATTGTGGTTTTCCTTTTTTAGTAACTCTTGAGTATCCATATCCATCCTCTGGAGAGACAGCTTCAGACTGTGATATTGCCTTCAAACGTTGAGCTCTACTTTTTTCTTTTGATACTCTTATGACAGTTTTCCAAGTTCCTCCCAGATCGAGATAGCTTTCTATAAAATAATTAGGCGTCATATCTTTGAATTTTTGACCATACTTTGGATGACTTTCTAATTCTTTTTTGGTTGCTATTAACGCCTGTTCAAAAGTTCTCACATCACCATTCTCTCGAAGTTCTTGGATTCTCGGATGTTTCCAGAGCATATTTATTAAATTTTCTTTTCCTGCTGCCTTTTTCTCCGCTTCTGTACGTACGACGTCCCGTACAGACTCAGGAGACTGACGAAAAAGAAATTTTCCGATGCCGGTTTCAAAGTTTTTCATTTTTAATTTTGATATACTTTATTCATTTCCTCCTCTATGGAGGCTATTTCCTTTTTTTCTTCATCTTTTTTAGAAGATTCTTTATTTTGATTTCGAGCCTTCTGCATATTTTTTAGGAGCAGCTTTGCCACGAAATCAAATTCTTTGGGATCCTGTTTGGTATTTTGGGCCATTTTTTATTTGGTTATCGGGTCATTATACACTTATTTTTTATAAACTGCAAATTTTTTAGGCGTAATTTTTCACACCTATCCGATTTAAGTGCATAAATAAGCGATTTCAGAGAAA
>CAYFMH010000023.1:0-22316 GCA_964344165.1 uncultured Candidatus Peribacteria bacterium
TAAAATCTCTTATTTCGCAAAAATTCCAAATTATTAAAGCGGCTTAGTATAAAAAGCCCACCTAGAGTGACAGAGAAAAGTAAAAAAAACAAGCTATGATTTCAAATTTTTGCGAAGCAAAAATTCTATGGCTCCCGGGGTTGGATTTGAACCACACGTCCCGACATGTCGGGATAACAGCCACTTGCTCTTCTGCTAATTAGAAATTCCTAAAATTGTTTTTATCCGCTGCCCAGCCTTTAAACTTTTTAAGTATTTTTCTCTTTTTTTGGCCTCCGCTTCTGTATTGTATTCTTCTGTATGGATTAGTAGCCATGGACCTTTTCCCTGAGTCCAGTCTGGCCCATCATCCCAATTATGACTTTCTATTCTTTTTCTGAAATTAGCACTTTCTCCAATATAAATTCTGCCCTTTTCGTTTTCAATAATATAAACGTAGTGCATCTTTATTTCGATATAAAATGGCTCCCGGGGTCGGATTTGAACCGACGTCCCGACACGTCGGGATAACAGTCACTTGCTCTCTTGGCACTAACCAGAAATTCCTAAAATCGTTTTTATCCGCTGTCCTGCTTTTAAGCTTTTTAAATATTTCTCTCTTTTCTTTGCTTCTGTTTCTGTTCCATGTTTTTCTATATAAATCAGTTCCCATGGTCCTTTCCCTTGGGTCCAATCTGGCCCATTCTTTTGATTATGACTTTTTACTCGCTTTTCAACATTCGAACTTTCTCCAACATAAATCCTACCCTTTTCGTTTTCAATAATATAAACGTAGTGCATCTTTATTTCGATACAAAATGGCTCCCGGGGTCGGATTTGAACCGACGGCCAAGTGGTTAACAGCCACTTGCTCTACCGCTGAGCTACCCGGGAGTATCCTTTTTTCAAAAAAGCCAAAAATTAAAACAAAAAAACTAACTAAGGATTTGAACCGACGTCCCGACGAGTCGGGATAACAGCTACTTGCTCTACTTGCTGCCTGTCAGCCATAGCCTTGGCGTCGACTGAAGCTACCCGGGATCGTCGTCCCCAGCACCTTTTCAAAAGTTCAAATATTTTCTCTAAAAGGTGCGAAGGCTCCTCTCAAAATTTTACCTGTCCTTAAATTTAACCTAATAGATAAAATTTTGGATTTTTATTTCTTCTCTAGCACACAGATTTCACGAGCCACAAAAGCATCAGGTCGTGCATAGAGAAAAGTCTTTTGATTGCCAAAAAGAGCGAGGGGAGTGTAAGAACTTTTCCCGATTTTGGCAAATAATTTTTCAGAAATGGAGATGGTTTTCCCCCGTAAATTCCACGCTGGCAAACAAAAAGCAATTTTTTGCACTTTCGAATTTTCCAACTTTTCAAAAATTTTTCCCCACAAATCCAAAATGGCCTGAGCATTTTTATCAATTTCTTCTCGATTTGGGCTCTTTTTGAAATTAAATCCCAAAGTTCCTTCAGTTACTAAAATACCATTCAATTTTTCTTTGGGGAATTTCGTCGCATCAACAGCAAAAAATTCACCAGCTTCTTTCTCATATCGAAATTTCTCCGCCATCTGTGCGAAGTTTTCTTCCGCCATTTGGACGTGTTTCCCTGATAAATCAGAACCAATCGTCCGATACCCCATAATCGCCGCCTCAATTCCAATCGTTCCACTTCCGCAAAATGGATCTATTATCACCTCATCAAACTCCGGATTAGCTAAGTTGATCAAAATTTGTGCTAATTTTGGCGGCAACATCCCCATCTTCGCATCCCGAAAATTTTTCTTTCGATCTCGTAGTTCATAATTTCGTAAATTCTGATTCGCGACCGTCTGAGCGAGAAGAAATGAATCCTTGTTTTTTACCACCACAAATTCATAGCCTTTTTTGAGCAACTTAGCATTAAAAATCCTTGCCGAAGTCATATTTTCATCCAACGGATAATTCTCAATCCGACAGTCCCCAATTTGTGTTTTGAGATCCATAAGAAAAGGTTTCAAAAATTTCTTCCCACAACCATAAGCCGTTGCTCCTAGATAAATTTTGCCTTCTTTCTCCTCCTTCTGAACTTGTTCCAAAACAGCCTTCTGAACTTCCTTTTCTGATCGAAATTCTCCCAAAATTTCTCCAAACCGAACAACACCTCCGAGTCGATCCAGAAAAATTTGCTCTGAAGTCTTCGGCAAATTCCGAGGATTTTCGAATCGTAAATTCTCACCAATAAAAAGGGATTTTTCGGGAGAATACCACACCTCATCACAAAAATTCTTCAACTCTGCCCGAGAGAGTTCTGGGTTTCGACCAAGGATGAATAAATAGGAAGACATAGTTCTTAGGAGTTAGTTCTTAGCTTTTAGAGAGGCAATCAAGCTCGATAACATCTTCAAAATTTCTAATATTTGACCTTGTAATTTTTCAGATTCTTGAGAGGGCAAATAACTCAGCCTTTCTGAAAAAAGAAGCTGTGTCTCTAGCTCATTACAAGAGCTTTTCGCAATAGCTAAAAACTGAATGTATTCTTTTCTATATTGCCTTCCCGCTCCCTCAGCAATATTCGAAGGAATTGAAACAGCACTTCTCCTCATCTGATCTACTAAACAAAATCTTTCTTCTGGAGGGAATTTTTTTGTAACTGCATAAATATCAATTCCCAACTGAAAGGCTTTCTGCCAAACTAATAAATCTTTGTAATTGGTCTTCATCTTTCTAAAAACTATGAACTATAAACTAAGAACTATTTAACACTCTTCGATGGTTCAAAACCTGCCGCTATCGCCGCCTCTTTGCTATCAAAACTTCGTCGATGCTCCACCGCCACACACCGAGCGAAATGCGAACTTGAGGGATAAAACTTCCCCGTATTCGCGTTCCCGGTGAAAGGAAAGGCTGTGAGCGAAAGATCGTTTTCATTTGGGATCTGAGGCAGGGGAATCTGATAATCTCCATCATTTTCAACCAGGTTTTCTTCTCCCCAGAGGATCCTGACGGGACCAGAGATATTGATATCCAAAGAATCCCCCACAACTTTTTTGATCTGCACCAGAGCAATCTCTGGTTGAATTTCTTTTTCAATGATCTGCACCTCCGGCTCAATCTGAAACTTTGCCACCAAAAATCCAAACACAGCTGCCCCCATCACAGAAACTAAAAATATAATTTTTTCTTTCATTTTTTAAATTTAGAAATCCATAATTGAAAATTGAAGATTGATAATTGAAAATTTGTTAAAAATTTCTCGCATACACCTGATTCCCCAAATTTTTCACCAACCCTTTTACCTCCAAAATCAAAATATTGGAACTCACCGTCGCATTTGGCAACTGAGAATTCCTCATCAGGTCATCTAGATGGACTTTTTCTCCTTCTGCAAATAACTTCAAAATTTCTGCCTCAATTCCGGTGGCTGGGATTTCTTGTTTGGCCTTCTTTTGATCGGCTATCCGATCAAATCCGAGATCTTCCAGGATCTGAGTACCAGACAGGGCTGGATTGGCTGTCCCGTCCAAAATAATCTGATTGGCTCCCGCCGAACTCGGAGAAAAAATATCCCCTGGTACCGAAAAAATCTCTCTTCCCTGGTCATTCGCCATCTGAGCCGTGATCAAACTCCCTGAAGCTTCTGCGGCCTCAATAATAATGGTGGCTTTTGAAAGCCCCGCAATAATCCTATTTCGGATTGGAAAAAATTCAGGACGAGATTCTGTCCCTGGCAAATATTCAGAAATAATCGCCCCCTGATTTTCAATTAAAATCTTTTCGGCTAGAGAAAAGTTCTGCCGAGGATAGATTTCATCAATTGCACTTCCCAGGACTGCAATGGTCCGGCCCCCTTTTTTAAGAGCGATTTTGTGGGCTTCTCCATCTACCCCCATCGCTAACCCAGAAACAATAGTAACCCCTGATTCTGCAATTTCTCCAACAATCTTTTCAATCGCCATCTGGCCATACGTCGTCATTTTTCGTGATCCAACCACTGAAATCGAGGGGAAATCGGTTTCTTTTATTTCACCGCGACAAAACAAAATCGCCGGCGAAGTACTCATGTTTTCCAGAGGAGATGGATACCCATCTTCTCCGTAGAGGAGGACTTTTATGCCAAATTTTTCGACCTGTTCCAGCTCCTGATCTGGATTCACTTTTTCTCGCGTGAGGAGGAAGTTTTCAATCCCCTTAGCATCTATTCCTGCTTCTTGGAGTTCTGAAATGCTAGATTGAAAAGCTCCTCCCCAATCCCCCTGAAAAAATTGACTTAGCCGAGTATAACGCAAAAATGTCAGACTCATTGCCCTATGAATCGCCAGGATGTATTTCAAATCTGCCGCTTCTGTTTTCATCCTGGCCAAGATATGAAAAAACCACACACAACGCAAGAAAACAGAATTAAATAAGCAAAAACCCCCACTGGAAATCCAGCGAGGGTTCTGCATACTAACTTGCTAATTGAAGTAGCTCGTCAGTGTAAATACTAGTCAGCGTTAACTTTTGCAGTTGTATCAACGTCGAGCAAGTATCCGTTCAACCAGTCTGATGTAGTATCAGAGTGTGAGGTTGAAGATTCATCTGACCAGACGATGTTACCAGTTTGGTCAGAAGCGTTGTCATACGTGTTGTCGCTGTCGGTATCTCGAGCAGCTGGCGAAGCGTATGAAGTGTCTCGAACAAAGGTTACAGAAACCGCATCGTCATCTGCTGCTGACCCGTTTTGAGCCGTTGCTGGCAAGAAGAATGCATAAGTTCGAGATTCTCCAGCAGCCAATTGTTGACCAGTGAAGTCTCCAAGGAATCGAACCGCTGATTCAGATCCAGCGCTCAAGACCATTCGATCAAGAACAGTAGCAGAATCATCCACAGTTCCATCAGATTTCACTTGTTTTACTAGTGAAGTAGTAGCAACTGCACTTGCATCTACAAGCACTGTAATTTCTTCATTGTCTAGTGCTGCTGTAGAGAGGGCTGTAACCGTCACAGAAGTTGCACTTCCAACGGCTGTCACAGTAGTAACTGTGTCAGTTCCGATTGCAACCAAGTCTCCTACTCCGAGTACAGTAGTCGCATCTACCGTGTCAACGGTAAGAGCGGTTGTTCCAACAGCAGCGTTCCCTACCATATTAATGAGGACTCCTGATCCAGTGATCCCTGATGGAGAGAACTGCATCCCAGAGAGAGCTGCGTCGAAGGTTACTCGTCCAAGCTCAGACTGTCGTGATGAATCACCAGTTACCGTGAACCGGTAAACTTCTTGAAGCGCACTAGACGGATCAGAGAAGTTTGGTTGTGTGCTCGCATGTTTTACAGATAGTTCTGTTCGGTAGATAACAAAGTCATCCCCAGCAGCGTCTCCCCAAAATGGAGAAGCACTTGGAACAGTAATGTCTGAACCAGTAGCAGCAGTAACCGCTTCGATCCCTCGGTGAGTTGTATTGTCTGCATCAAGAGCAAGCAATAGTCGTTTACCAGTTTGGTTCGCTTTTGTGATGTCTCGTACGTCAACTTTAACAGTTACGTAAGTAGAGTCATCTTTTGGAACTCGGATTCGATCTTGGTTAGCCAATTCGAAGTGGAGTGCTCCAGAAGTCATTTGTTTTTCTTGGATCAATTGTCCAGCTTCGTTGTAAAGCTTGTAAGATACTCGGTCTCCGTTGTCTGCATTTGTTTCTTCTGCAGCGGTCCCATCTCCATCCACATCGTTTTCGAGATAGATGTCTTTAATCTGTACTTCGTCGTCAGCACCGTTGAATCGGATTTTAACAACTTCTACATTTGATTGATTTGCTACGAGAACGTCAGAATAAACGGTAGATCCAAGTGAAAGAGTAAGGCTTCCAGAACTTACGAGTTCGAATGCCACTCCGTCTAGAGTGTTTGAAGTAGAAAGCGCAGTTCCTCCTTCAGTAACAGTAACCGTTTGTCCGTTTTCTACGTTGTCTGCATCTACAGCGTTAACTTGTAGTCGCATTTGGTGTTTGATCGTTACAGATGATCCATCAGCTACGTTAGCTCCAACATCTGAATCAAGAGTAAGAGTGTCGGTATCTACAACCGCTGTAATAGCTCGAGCAATGTCAGTTCCAGAGTTATCCCAAACGACAATGTCTCCAACAGTCATTCCTGTTGTAGCAGCAACGTCTACGTTACCAGTAGATCCCAGAGCTGTTTCGTTTTGTCCAGCCAAAGGAGTAGTAGCAATTTCTGTAGCAGAGGCTTCGATGGTATCAACTACTACAACGAATTCTTTTTGTCCCGCAGATGGGATAACGACAGAAAGGTCGTTGAAGGTAGCAGATCCAGTAGAAGAAAGGTTCTTAGCAGATCCTTGTTGTGTTCCGTCTACAAACATAGCAACAGTGAAGTTAGAGTATGTTCGAGTGCTTCCTGAAACACCAGTACCAGTACCAGCTGTATTGGCAGTAGTGTCAGCAGCAACAGTCACAGAAGTCACATTTACGTCTCCAGAGTCATTGTTGTCGAGTACAAATTTCATGAATTCAACATCTTCTACACCAGCTACGATTTTGTCTCCATTTGAGAGACCATCAGTTTTGGTGATAGTAAGAGCTGAAGATTGTACTTCAACAAATGAACCTTGAGCAGACCCGAGTACTTCAGTGTCAGTTACAGAGTCTCCAGTAGAGATGTATTCAGGAGAAGAAAAAGAATCAACCGTGCTGCTGTTTCCTACGATTTCAAGTTTTACTTTGTCACCTGCAGAAGCTGCATCAGCAACGTTCCCTACGATTTTGATGATAGAGGTACCAGCAATTTCGAACGTAGTGTTGAAGTTCAAGTAAGAAGCAAGCATTGATCCTCCGTCAGTGAAGTCGTTTTCAGCATCGATCAATTTGTCATTCAAGTAGAATCGGAAATTGTCGAAGTTGAGGTTCAACTCAGCAAGAGTATCTGCATCAGTAAGGTCTGTCCCTGTAGCTACGTCAACTCGAAGTCCGTCAATGATCAATGGTTGATCAACTACAACACGAGCCGTCAAGAATACTACATCATTAGATCCAGGAGCGTAAGTTTGATTTCCAAGAGACGCAGGGTCTCGAGAAAGGTTCAAGTCTCCAGAATCGATGGTGTAAGTTTTGAGGGTAGCACAAGCATCTTCTGCGTTTGAAGTAGAAGCAGTACAGCTAGAATCACTAGATCCAGATCCGTAAACAGCTTTGATTCCAAAAGAAGTTCCGATTTCAACCCCAACGACATCTTCAAAGTTATCGATTTTTAGTTGAACCGTGTCATTTTTTTCTGCAGAAACAACATCGGTTCGAATAGAGAAGATTTTACTGTCTCCGTCTTCGAGAACATATCCTCCTGTCACTCCATTATCAAGTCGGAAAGTCATATAATCTCCGTCAATAATGGTTTCAGCAGATATTTGTTCTCCAGAAACATAAAGAGCTACGTTTTCAAAATTGTCTTCGACTTCAGCCGTTCCTGAATTTTTAAAGGTAACTGCTCGAAGTTCGACGTCTTTGTTTGAAGTAGACTGGTTAAGAAGTCGGAATTTACCGATTTCGATGAAGTTGTCTCCAACATCAACCGTTGTATCAGAACCAAGAATAGAGAATTGAACACTAGAAACTTCGTAGTCAGCAACTTCCATTTCTTCTCCTTCTACAGGGAAGTCTCCTACTACGTTAGCCGCAGTAGAAACGATGTCGTCACCAGAAACCAACGCCAATCGGTTGTGGTGTCCGACGTTTTTGTCACTTGAGCTGTATTTAGCTGAAGTAACGAGGTCCGCTACAAGAGTTTGTCCTGCAGGAACAACGATTGGTGGGTTAAATCGGAGTTCAACGATGTCGTCGTTGTTGATAGATTTATCGTTTCCGATCTTGAATCCATCAATTTCAAGCCAAACATTGTCAAAGTCGTCATTGTCCCCAAGACCAAGACGAGTGAAAGTCAAGTTAGAGATTTCAACATCGCTGTCATCAGAAGCCGTCAATTCAACAGTTGTATATGGAACAGATGTTGCGTTGTAAGGAACATTGGTCCCTCGCGGAGTCATATCAGAAAGTGCTACCTCAAGAGTCCCTTCTGCTGGCCCCATAGGTTCAGCAACAACAAGTTGTGAATCATACACAATTTTAACAGTTTCTGCACGAGTTACAGCGTTAGCCGGACCAAATGACCCGTCTCCGTATCCTCGCATAAGACCGTTGTTGTAAGCGGTTTCTACATAACCGTAGAACCAGTCAGATTCTCCCACATCGTCGAAATGAGGGGCTCCTGAAAGCTCTTGGTCAATTTCGAAAGCGTTTATTGTCATTTTTGCGATCTCAGCTCGGTTAATCCCAACTCCTGGTCGGAAGTATCCGTCTGGGTATCCGTTGATCCAACCTTGGTTGTACATTGTTTCAATGTAGTCGTAATACCAAGCGTATTCATCAACGTCTGGGAAGTGAGGCCCTCCCGTGGTGTCGAGTTCGACACCAGAAGCCAAAGTGATGATTTTAGAAACTTCTGCTCGGTTCAATTGTCGATTTGGAGCAAAAGATCCATCATCGTTTCCATGGATCACTCCTTGGTCCATAAGCTCTTCAATAGCCTCTTCAGCCCAAGAAGGAATTTCCATAGAATCAGTAAAGTCTAACTGTGCTTGTGCCAAAGGAGACAAAAATGTCATTCCCATAGCTACCAAAGCCACAGAAGCTAGGCTTTTTCGAATCTTTAATAGAGTAGATTCCATTGTCTAAAAAATTAAGAAATACTTTTTTGTTTTGCAGTGCCCAAAAAAAGGGACTGTCTACATATAGAGAATGTGATTAGCTCAAAACATATAAACAAGTTCTCTCATAGAACTTGGGTTTTGTTTTTTCTTCCTAAAATTTGAATAAAATTTTCTTTACTTTTGCCGTCATGTAAAAGATCCAACACATCCTAGCAACCCCTACCCCAAAGTCAAACTTCGGAGACTAAATTGCCAGATGCCAGCTAGTTAAACGAGTGACTTCTTTTTTTGTTACAAAAAATTGTCCAAAAAATTTTAATTTCTTGAGGATTGAAAAATTATTAATCATTATTCATTATTTTATTCTCCTCAGAATCTGTCTCGACTCTTAATAAAAGAATCCTTTAAGAGCTATTTCCCGCGATTTTCATTTGTTTTTTAATACTGAAAAATTACAAAAGGCTTAATTTGAATATTTTATGGCACCATTTCGTCATCTGGTTGTCTGTACTTACTTTTAAGAAATATCTTCTGACGAATATGCAATTTTTGTAAGTTCTTCATCCCCCGAGTACTCGGGGGATTCGTTGCTTAAAAAATTGCAGAAAACACAGCTTTTTCTAAAAAAATTCGCGGACCCCGGTTTCGGGGCCCGCTGGAGAGGCTGTCCTGTCTTTGTTATGGCAAGCGCGTGTTTCCATTTTTCCACTCCCATTCTGCCTTCAGCACGCTGTAGCTACAGCGAAATCGTTCTTTTGCTAGAACTTCTTTGCTGAAAATTAGGGGGAGGCCAAGGCCCTTGGTGAGTTTGGCTCGCCTTTTGTGATCTGCCATTACTTGTCTGAGGTACACCGCCAGTTGGACTGGTTCGATGGCAAGGCCTTTTTTTCGGTGTTCTTCGATTTCCTGGATAATTATCTTGCAGCCGTGGACGACCACGGCAGAGGGTTGTCCGGCGTCGGAAGTTTCTACTGTGAAACCAATTCCCAAACCGGTAAGTGTTCCGATGATGAAGCTGAATGGATCCATTTACTTCTCCCGTTATTTTGCAGTTGGTATGGTATAAATAATGAGCAGGCAGGACATCTGTAATTGAAAAAAATACGTGCCAAAATGACCGTGATTTTCTATCCAATCACAGAAAAATGCCTACTAAATTTGTAATGTAAAAGAACCGCCTCTTTTTTATAAAAAGGATTATTATTTTGTTTTTATTTTTTTGTACTTCAAAATATGAGTTGAAAATTATAAAAAGCAACTTCCGCCTTTTTTGATTTATGGAAAAATAAAAAATATGACTTTTTTTTTGTTAGTAGGAATCTAAACTAAAAATGGTAGAACTGTTGCCGCTAAAAAACCAAGCGTAACAATAACTGTTATTACTTTGAGGGCTAATTTTTTCTTTTTTGCCATGGTTTTAATGAGAATTAGCTGATACTTTGGCCGGAGCGATAACATTGTCTTTGAATTTCCAGCCGATTTCAAGTGTTTTTACGATGCCTCCTTTTTTGCTTTCTTCGGTCATGAGGACTTCGTGGAGTTCTGGATCGACGGGGGTGCCTGGTTTGGGATCAATTTTTTGAAGACCGGATTTTTCTAGTTCTGAGAAAAATTTATCGACTACTTTTTTCATCGTTTCATCCGAGGAGTATTCTTTGCCCAGTTGTAATTCAAGGAGGCTTGGGAGGATCATTTTTAAGAAAAAAGAAATCCCATCAGCCACCCAGTTGGCTTTGTTTTCGGATTCTCTTCGTCGGACGTTTTCGAGATCGGCCATAGCTCGAAGCGCTTTTTGGTTTGCTTCTTCTGCTTTTTCTTGAGCTGTTAGGAGTGCGGCTTCTAGTTCTTCTATTTTTTGCTCGAGGGGGGATGGGGTGTTTTTTTTCATAAATTAAAAACTTAAAACTCAAAACTTAAAGCTCAAAAGTTTGGAAACTTTATTACTAATCGTCGTCTTTCATCAGGCTTGCTCGGAGTGCGGCCGCTTCGTCAGCGGCAGCGGCATCTTCTTTTGATTCTTCTTTTTTGTTCTCTGTTATTTCGATCTCTTTTTCTCGTTCTTGTTTGAGCCGGTTTACGTCATCGGCAAACTCTGATTCGAGTTCTGAGAACTTTTGTTTTTCTTCTTCAAAAATAGAAATGAGTTCGTTGATTTGTTCGATTCGTAGACGAGGGATGGCTTCGATCACTCGCTGTTTCTCCTCCATCGTGAGGGAGATTGATCCCTCGAGTAGCGTCAAAAAGTATTCCTCATCAAAGGTCGTATTTGGGTGCGGAGGAATGGTAAAAATATGTCCTTGTCTGGTTTTTAGCTGCCCGACTCGGGCGTTTGGATCTGGTGGTGCGGTGGGTTGTGGTGGCTCCGGCGACGTAGGAACAGCAGCTTGTCCTGGAGCTGGAGCCCCGGCCTGAGGAGGCGACGAAGGAACTGGTGGGATAGACGCTTGTCCACCCTGTGGTGGCACCGGTGCTCCTCCGGCACTTGAATCTGCAGGTGAAGGTGTCGGTGGATTTGGTGGGTTTACTGGTTGATCAGCCATTTTTTATAAAAAATGATAAAAGTACGTCTCAGAGGCTAGCTTTTTTTGTCGTTTTTTGCAACTTTTTTGGCCGCTGCCTTTTTTGGTGCCGCTTTTTTTGAGGTTTCTTCTTTGACTGTTTTTTCAGTCGTTGGAGCGGCAGCTGTTTTCTTTGGTGCGGTGCTGGCTCCGATTTTTGTTACTTCTACGACAGTATAATCTTGTCGGTGCCCTCGAGTTCTTCGATATCTTTTTCGAGGTTTCATTTTGTAGACTTTCACTTTTTTCCCTCGTCCGTGTTCTACGATTTTTGCTTCGACAGAAGTTCCTTCGAGTACGGGAGCTCCGATCTTACACCCATCTCCATTTTCTTCACTCACGAGGAGGGTCTCAAATTTTACCGTTTTGCCTGCTTCGGCATCAATTTTGTCTATTTCCAAAACGTCTCCCTGAGAGACGATGGCCTGATGGCCGCCTACTTTGATAACTGCAATCATTTTAATGGGGTTAAATTCATCGTTTGGAGGCTGAGTCAGCGCTTGAAGTCCCAAACTGATAGAAAAGGTGGCCGGATTGTAGGGATAAAGAGGGTTTTGTCAAGACCTTTGATTTGGGTTTTTGTGTAGGTGCTGTTCCGACTTCTGGAAGTTTGTATTGCTGTGACATTTGTTATTTGTCGGAATGCGATTTTTATGGGCTCCTCCTCGCAAGCGCGGAGTCGCCTCAAAAAATCGCCTAAAAAATGCCATTATATTTTTGTGCAGAGTTAGGAAGAGAAATTTTAAATTACAAGACTACTTTTTCTGGTTCTTCTTTGAGATAGTCGGTAAAAAGGATGCCCTCGAGGTGGTCGTACTCGTGGAGAAAGATTCGGGCGTCCCATTTTTCGAACTTTTTCTCGCACCAGTTGCCCTCTTCGTTTTGCCAGCGAACTTTGACTTTGGCGGGGCGTGAGAGTTTGAAGAATTTACCAGGGAGGCTGAGACAGCCCTCTTCCATTTCTATTTTTTCTTTGGAAAGTTCCAGGATCTCTGGATTGATCATTGCCACGATTTTGTGATCTTTGTTGGTGTTTACATTGAGGGTCATGAGGAGCAGTCTCAGGTTTTTTCCCACTTGGTTGGCGGCCAGCCCTACGCCTTTGATTCCGGTTTCTGGATCAGGAGCCGTCATAGTTGCCTCCATTTCTTGGATGAGAGATTTGAGACCATCATCGAACTTTGTCACTGGTTCGCAGTGAGTTCTGAGTATTTTATTTTCGGTGCCGGTTTCGATTGTGAGCATGTGTACAGGTTGTAGGTTACGTAGAGAAATAATGATTAATGAGTAGTGAGTAATGATGAATCAATAACAAGGTCAAAGCTCAAAAGTCAAAACTCAAATTTACAATTATCTATCTGAAATCATAAGTTCGCATTCCGAGTTTCAACTTTCACATTCCCACTACAACCCTTTTATTACTCCAAAATCTTGGATTTTTCAATGATTTAGTGTTGACAAAGTTGATAAAAAATGATAAAAATGGATTTGTTCTTTGAAATATCGATTGAGCAGGCACCGATCTGTGTTTGATTTTTTTTGTATCATGGGGGAATCTAGTTCGCTAGTATCGTCCATGTCAGAGCTGATCGAGTGCAGATGTCCTGCCTGCTATGTGTTGGGCCACGGATCTGGGAACAGGGTTTGTTTTTGGGTTTGTGGTTCAACTTGAATGAAAGGTAAAAAAAATGGATGAAAACTTGAGAAAGCTAGGGAACGTTGCCGCCTTTTGCTGTGCCATTTTCGGGGCGTTTGCCTTTATCCTAGAGCGGCCGCCCATTCTTATACTTGTTTTGATGGGGGGTGCTATTGGATTTGGTTTTTTGGCCATTGGAACATGGCTTGATGCAGTCGGAAGCCATATTAGCCAGACAATTAGAGAGGCAGCGATAAAAAACCAGCAGGACACCCAGCCGGAGTAATCCGGCGGACAACCGAACACGGCGGGCCCTCGTGCCCGTCGTTCTTTTTTTGTGGAGGAGAACTCTCCCGGCTTCCGCCTTCGTTTGCTTTAAGTTTTACACACAAACTTCGGCGGACAGGCTGGATGGCAAGGGGAGGACGATGGTTTCAAATCCCTCTTTAGTTCTCCCTTTTCTAAAGGGAAAGTAAAAGGAATAGAAGAGAAGGTTTCGGGAAGGAGTTTTTTTCTTTCTTGACTTTTTGCTTCTTTTTCCAAAAATGCCGCTGAAATTTTTATCTTTATTATTTAATCTTAATTTCAAATGGAATCAGAAATGGCAACTACAGTCGCGAGCTCAGGAGTGGTAATGGCTGTTATCGGAGCTGCTCTGTCAGCGGTTTTTGGAGGAGCTGGATCCTCTATTGGTATTGGGATGGCTGGATCGAAAGGAGGCGGTGTTCTCGCAGAGAAACCTCACCTCTTCGGAAAAATCCTTATCATGACGGCACTCCCAGGATCACAAGGAGTGTACGGATTGCTTATCGCGATCATCGCGCTTCTCAAAGCCGGAGTCTTCAGCGGAGAAATGACACTCGCTGTGGCCGATGGACAGAAGCTCATGTGGGCAGGATTTCTTATGGGATTTGCTGGACTTTTCTCAGGATGGTTTCAGGGAAAAGTAGTGGCTTCTGGACTTGGAGCCCTTGCTCGAGATGACTCATTGATGGGGAAAGCGATCGTGCTCTCTGTGATTGTAGAGACCTATGCGATCTTTGGACTACTCGTAGCACTTCTCGTGGCGAATTCAGTTGGGTAAACAATTTCGGATTTCGAAACGCGGAATTCGGATTTAATTTGATCATTGTTAATTGTTAACTGTTAATTGAACATCATGTCTTTACAAGATTTATTGAAAAAAATTCTCGATGACGCCGCGGTAGAGGCGGAAAAGATTCTGGCAGAAGCAGAAGAACAGAAAAAAGTCGTGGCAGAAGAGTTTGTGCAAAAAGGAAAAGCAGAAAAATCGGATCTCGATGATAAGACGAAAAAAGCTCTGGAAGCGGTAGAAGATAAAACTAAATCTATGGCTCGACGAGAAAACGCAAAGATGCTACTCGATGTGAAACAACGAGTAATCCAAAAAGCTCTGGCTGATTTTCTCGCTCGACTGGAGGGAGCCGATGCAGAATTGTATGGCAAGGTTTTAGACAAATTATTCGAACAGATTTCTCTGGATTCGGGAAAAGTGCATGCGCCAGAGGCACGACTAGAAGTGACCAAAAAACATGCGCCAAAAGGATTTGATGTGGTAGCTGACAAAGAAATTACAGGTGGGTTTGTGCTGAAATCAGGAAAATCAGAAATCGATAATTCTTTTCAGAATCTTGTTTTTGCTGAATACCACTCAGAATTTACTACTTATTTTGCTGAGCAACTAAAACTCGTGTAATGACCGACCTTTCTTTTATATGCGGAGAAGTGCGAGCTCTGGAGTCGAAGCTTCTCGGTGTCAATCAGCTCTCTCGTATGATCGAGGCACCGACGCCGGAGGATGCTTTTCGTGTTTTGGTTGAGCTTCAGTATTCAGAGTACTTCGATGAGTCTACGACGGTCAAAGACTTCGATCGGATTATCGAACAGGGACTTCTTGAGACCAAACAACTGCTTGAAAACGGATCACAAAATCATCCTGGATTGCAGTTTCTCTGGAGACGGTTTGATCTCAATAATCTTAAACAAGCCGCGAAACAAAGATTTATTACCCACCAAAAACATTTGGGAGAATTTACCGAAGAAAATGGATTTTCTCAGCTTGGGAGCCTCACGGAAAGCGATCTTCAAAAATCATTTTTTGAAGGGAAAATAAGCGGAGACTGGTCGCCGGAGTTTCGGAGGGTCGTGGCAGAAATAGAAGATATTTTGCAGAAAAATGAAAAAAACTTTCGGTTGGTAGAATTTGCTCTGGATCAGGCGTATTTCTCCATTTGTTCACAGATTGCAGAGGAGGCGAATCCTGAATTTTTGTTAGATCTGCTTTCTTTTTGGGTTGATTCGGCTAATTTTCGAAACCTTGTTCGAGCGTTATTGATCGGAGGAGAAAAACTTCCCACAGAAGCAGTCATCAGTGGAGGAGAACTATCGGTTGGAGATGTGACCAAGATCGAAGAAGTCTCCGGGCTTGAAAAATTAGCGCCACGGACCAAGTTCGGATCAACCACTTCCGTGTTCCTCGAAGACATCGAACCAGAAGAAAAAATGCTCAAGATCGAAAAAATCATCGATCAGCAGTATCTTGATTTCTTAGAAAAAAGTGCGCTCGGGGGGGCGATCGATATTGCGGTGCCTTTTGGATATTTCGAGAAGCGGCTCCGAAATGCTCGAATGATCAAATTTGTGATGGCAGCAAAGTTTCACGGGATTGATAGTGAGGCGATTTATGAAGCACTGAAGTCGTATTGACGATTTCGGAATGCGGAATGCGGATTTAAAATTGGAAAATTCCAAAAACTCAAAGCTCAAGCTTCAAAATTCTGATTCTAAAACTAAGAACTAATCACTAAAAACTAACAACTAATCCATGTCTAATAATTTCAAACTTGCGGTGGTGGGAAAAGAGAGTTCTGTCTTGATCTTTCGGACGTTGGGGACGGAAGTTTTTGGCGTGTTTTCAGAAGAAGAATCTCATTCTGTCGTGGAGAAATTAGCTTTTTCTACGCATGATGATGAAGCGCAGACGCCGGAGTATGCGGTAATTTTTGTCGAAGAAGATTATTATAAAGTCTTGCCGCCGGACTTCCTTGAGAAGATGACGAAGCGATCTCTGCCGGCGATTGTACCGGTGCCATCTCCAAGTGCAAAAGATGAGGATTTTGCGGTGAAGCGATTGTCAAAGATTGTGGAGCGAGCGGTGGGAAGTGATATTATGGGATAATTTAATTTTCAATCTGGAATCTTCCCCGCGAGGAGCGGGATCTTCGACAATTATCAATTGTAATTGTTTGGCTTATTTGTGTGTCATGTAGTTCTTTTGAAAATCGTTTTTAAATATTTTTTCTAGAGAGGGCTGAAGAAATTCCGTTTAGAGCATTTGCCATTTTTGCACTAGCGTCGTCCATCGCTCTGGAAATATAAACATAATTAGAAGTTGCTTTCGCAGCACTTCTTTGATAAAGACCAAAGTGAACCAATGCTTGTGAAAAAAGATTCATATCATATTTTTGATGTCTTTGTCTCAAATCTATTAGTCCTTCTCTAAATTCTTTGATTGTTCCTTCATTACTTCCGATTGAAAAGGAAATACTAGTGAAGAAATCACAGCCTGTATTTTCAGGAGCTCTCCAATCAGATAGTTTTTTTTGATTTTGTTCACTTGCCTTTAAAAATAAATCTGTGATTTCTGAGCTATTTATGCTTTCATTTTCATTCCTATTTTTGTATTCTATTTCAAATAATTCCAACATTGTTTCAAAATTTAATCTTGCCATAAACCCATTAATATTTCGCTGATGATATTTGTTGAGTTGTTCTAAAGATTCTACATTTCGAGGAAATTCCATAGTTTTTAAATTAAGAAATAATGAAAACAAAAAACTTATATCAGAAAATTTAAAAAATGTCAAACAAAAATAAACAAAAAAAAGATCAAATTGTGATTATTTGGCTTATTTTTGTGTCATGTGGTTCTTTTGGGATTTCTGGAAGAACGGCAAATTTTGGAAGAACACAGATCGTTGGGACAGAAATTTTTGTTAAAAATTGATCATAAAATCCCCCACCTTTGCCGAGCCTGATTCCGCTTTCATCAACTGCGACGGCTGGGACGAAAACAAGGTCAATTTTATTCGGATCAAATTTGATATTGGGATCTGGTTCGAGGATGTTAAACTTCCCCGTCTTGAGTTGATCATAAACGGCTTCGTAGAATTCCATTTTTCCATTTTCAATGCGCGGGAAGAAATAAGTTTTCTGAGGAAACTTTTCGCAGAGTTTTTTTATAAACGGGATTTCATAATTTGTGGGGGCGAAGACACAGATGTTTTGAGCTTCTTGAAATTCGGGTATTTCTTGGATTTTTTCCACGGCTTTTTGGCCCATTTCTTTTCCTTGTTCTGGGGATACGTTTTCCCATTGCTCATAAATTTTTTGCCGAGTAAAAAATTTCTCGGCTTTGATCACATCATTTTCAATCTGGGTGAAGAGTGCATCAGCATTTTGGAATTTTTTGGTCGGGCGGAGGAATTTGAGTATTTGGATTTGTAGTTTTTCTTCGTAGATATCTTGATTGAAATTGAGAATATGCACTTCAGTTGAGATGTCTCCACCAAAGGTTTTTCTTTTTCCGTGGTGCAGGATGCCGTTTAGTTTTTGATCCTTCCAAAAAATATGGACGAAAAAGACGCCGTCTTTTAAGTCTTCCGGCATGTTCTCAACTTCCAGATTGGCGGTGGCGATGCCAAATTTTTGACCGATGTCGATCCCGTGGGCTACTTTTCCAGTGAATTGCATGGTTGGATTTTAGTGAAAAAATGATCTTAGGGGAAGTGAGAGAAGGGGAAAACGAATAAAAGGTTGATTTTTTGTTAAAAAAGGGGTAGAATGAGTAGATTTTTAATTAGCCTAAAATGGTGAGAGTGAGAGAAATAAAAGAATCAGAAGAAAAACCAGCACTTGTATACGAACTTCGATCAGGAGCAAGTTTGCCACCAAATGCTTATTCCCTTCCGGGAGATAAAAAAAAGTTAGGAGCTGGAAGAACCCTGTTTGTACAAACAAGAGACGGGCTCTCGTGTGAATTTTTTAAAAGAAGTATTGAGACAGATTTTCCTTGGTTAAAAAATAGAAATAAAACAAAGGATGGGAAAACTAGATATCCATATAATGAAGTGATTTGTTATGAATATGGACATGGAGAAGATAAAAAAAGAGCCTATTATTCCATAGAAGATGGGAGTTTTTTATCATTTTTTGGAGTAGAGAATGTGGATGCTCTCAGAGAGGAAACTTTGCGAAAAATAACAAAAGCCATGAAAGAAGGAGAGCGTAAAAATGAGGCAGCTTAGGTTATTTTTATGGCTAAACACTCTATCTCAAAAAACAAATCCTCCCGACAAATATTCACAAAAAGCGGGATAATATGGCGAGATTTGAGAACAAAACCTCAATGGTTCTATAAACACCAATGACGGAAGCCAGCATCAATAAGCCATCTCCAAACCGTCCCCAAATCAACATTTTTTATCGACAAAACGATCTCAAATATCCTCTCATCAATATTTCTTATCATTCCAAGGACACAAAATATTGTTTGGGGATAGAAATCAAAAATATTAACCCCATACTGCTGAATTAGTGCAGGGGGGACCGACAAGACCGGATCATTAGAAAAAGTAAAATTTTAAACCTTTAACTTTTGAGTTTTGAATTTTTTCCCCTTGATACTTACTTCTTAATACTTAATACTTCCCTCGATGACTACCGCTTTTGACATTTGCACTTTTGGTTCGATTACCGTTGACCTTCTGCTAAAAATTCCAGAAATAAAAGAAGTAAAACTCCCGGTTTCTGGAAAAAAAACAGAACGATTTTTTGCGCTCCCCGCCGAATCAAAAATTCAGATAAAAAATCCACTTCAATCAGTCGGAGGAAGTGCGGCCAATTCGGCAGTTGGGTTTTCCAAGTTGGGACTTGGTTCGACTCCTTTTGGGGTAGTGGGAACCGATGAAAACGCTCATCTAATCTTCGAATCACTCAAGAGAAATCAAATCACCACCGATTTTCTGGTGGAACAAGAGGGAAAAAGCAGTTTTTCAGTCATTCTGACTTCTTCTTGTGGAAAAAGAGTCGTGCTTCACCAGAGATCTATTGCCGAAAAATTTGGGAAAAACACTCTGATAAATGCTCCCAAATGCCGAGCGATTTACATCGGCCATCTTTATAAGACCACCGAACCACTTCTTTTCGAAGCCCCTCATTGGAAAGAAAAAACAGGCGGAATTTTTAGTTGGAACCCGGGATCAACTCAGTTTCAAACGGGATTCAACAAATTTAAAGAAATATTTCCACACGTTGACATCCTTGTTCTCAACCGAGAAGAAGCGGAAGCTTTCACGAAAATATCAGCTCAAAAATTTGAGGCCAACAAAACTCCAAAAGGGGTGCTTGGCCAAAAAATTAAGTTTCCGTTTAAAGAATATATCCCCAATACTTACTATGATGTCCGAGCCGTGGCAAAAAAATTTATCTCCGCGGGAGTTAAAAAACTTTTTATCACGGATGGAAGGAAGGGAGGACAATTTTTTGATAAAAATAATCATCTCTTTGTTCCCACCGAAGACATTTCTCCTTGTTGTTCTCTGGGAGCCGGAGATGCTTTTTCGGTGGGAGTGATTGCTGCACTACTCTATGGAAAATCTCCCGAAGAACAGCTCCTCTGGGGAGGGCTCAATGCCTCTGCTGTTACGCGCGAACTGGGAGCTCAGATGGGACTACTCTCTCTAAAAGAGATCCAAACCCAGACAAACCAATAATTTTTTCATAAAAAAAATCCCGAAAACTCGGGATTTTCTTTTGTTGTTTTTTTAATCTTTTTAATCTGGCCGGTTTCCGCTTCCTGCCCCAGTAAGAGTATTTACAATTGCGAATGACAAAAGGATAACAATGATTCCAATCGCAGAAAACATAAGAATTTTTTTCGCGTTTTCTACTTTTCCATCATCGCCAGCCGCGGTAATATAAAGAAACCCTCCATAGATGATAAACCCAGTTGCTACTAGCCCCAAGAAAGACAAGAAGAAGTTGAGTACTGTCAAAATCGCTTGTCGCAATGATCCTCCCCAAGCCTGTGTACTCTCACCAACTACCGATGGATTATCCCACTCTGTAATCAATCTCGATCCTCCTTCTTGGGCCAAGACAAGTCCGATGTCAAAGCCAAAAAAGACTGAAGCCAACAGAATTCCGAAAGCGGGAGCGATAAATTTTTTCATTTTTTTAAAAGGTAAAATTTAGTTTGTTTTCTTAAGTTTAAAAAATAAATTAAACTTTGCAAAGAAATTTGCACTTCCAAATTCTCACGCAAAACAGAATCCTTTGCAAGTTTTTTTTCGTTTTTTTTCAAGATTACAACAAATGGATTTCAAAAAACCGCTTAAAAATGCCATAAATTCTACCAAAGCTCATTTTTCAAAATTAGAAAAATTAGGCATTTTTTCGGTGCAGGATCTCCTAGAAAACTATCCTCGGACGATTGAGTCGACAGAAATTCTTTCTAATTTTGCTCATATTCGACTAGATGAAAAAAATACCATCGTCGGATCCCTCGAAGATGTGAGAAAAGAAAAAACCCCCCGCGGTCGCACTTTGGGACGGGCGGTTTTAGTTTTGGACGATCAATCTTCGCTAGAGGTCGTGTGGTTCCAAATTCCTTATCTGTTGAGAAACCTGAGAGAGGGGACGAGGGTTTTTTTGGTCGGGAAAGTGAAGCGAGATTATGGGAAGGTCCAAATCGTAAACCCAGAAGTGCATCTCGACAAAGGCGTCCACGTCGGCACCCTCCGAGCGATCTATCCCGAGTCTCCTCCCATCACGGCCAAATGGATCCGGGACAAAATCACCCCCCTGCTCCCCCTGGCCAAAGAATTTCCAGAAATCCTGCCCGTGGAAATCTTGCGCTCAGAAAATCTATTTCCAAAAGCCCAGGCCGTCCAACAAATCCATCACCCCAGTTCGGTGCAAAATTGGACTGAGGCCAAGAGACGCCTCGCGTTTGAAGAAATCTTTGAGATTCAGGTCCGCGTAATCAAAGAAAAACACCACCGAGAAGCAAATCAAAAAAACACCTTCCTTATACCTTATAGTATAGAGCAGATTAAGAAGGACCTAAAAAGAGTCTCATTTGAGCTCACCCAAGCGCAAAAAAACTGCCTCCACGCTATCCTCAAAGACCTCGAAGCCCCCAAGCCGATGCATCGACTCATGCAGGGGGATGTCGGGAGCGGAAAGACGATTGTATCTTTTTTGGCTGGATTGCAGGCCGTGCGCCAAGGGTTTCAGGCCGCCTTCCTCGCGCCCACAGAAATTTTGGCGACTCAACATTTTGCGGGAGCGTTGAAATTCTTCGGTCCAGAAATATCGGTCGAACTCCTCACGGGATCGGTCGCGGCGAAAAAGAAGGAAGAAATCAAAGCCAGACTCCGCACCGGGCAAATAAAAGTCCTCATCGGGACCCATGCGATCCTGACCGAAGATACGGTGTTTAAAAATTTAGGATTAGCCGTCGTGGATGAACAGCATCGGTTTGGCGTCGCGCAGCGATCACTGTTGGCCGAAAATAACGCCCACGTCCTGGCCATGACGGCCACGCCAATCCCCAGGACATTGGCCCTCACGATCTATGGGGATCAGGATCTCTCTGTGATCAATGAGCTTCCTCCCGGACGGCGCCCAATCATCACTCGTGTCGTCGCGGACGAAAAAACGCGAACCCTTTGCAACAGGTTTATTGATGATCAGATCGAGAAGGGGAGACAGATTTTTTGGATCTGTCCGCTGATCGATGAATCAGACAAAATTGAGGCCAAAAACGTAAAAGAAGAATTTGATCGGATCGCGAATGACATCTTCCCAAATCGGCGGGTGCAATTCCTCCACGGGAAACTAAAGCCCAAAGAAAAATCCGCCATCATGGCCTCGTTTCGCAATCATGAGTTTGATATCCTCGTCTCCACCTCCGTGATCGAAGTCGGCGTCGACATCCCCAATGCCACGGTCATGGTGATCGAGAACAGCGAGCGGTTCGGCCTGGCTCAATTGCATCAGTTCCGAGGCCGGATCGGCCGAAACGATCTCCAGAGCTACTGCTTCCTCATGACCGGGAAGATGGAGGACAAGCACAAAGAACGGCTCCGCGCTATGGAAAAATCCAATGACGGGATGTATCTGGCCGAGGTGGATTTGAAGTTACGTGGCGCGGGAGAAGTCTATGGAACTCGCCAGAGTGGATTTCCAGATCTCAAATGTGCCGATCTCACGGATGTCGAGATGATCAGCAAGGCCAGAGATTGGGCGATCCGGATCCTCGAGGAGGATATGGAATTGAAGAAATATCCGATGCTGAAAAAAGTGGTGGAGAGTGGGGAGGTTTATTTTTAAGGGTTCTTTTTTTCTCAAAGTGGGTTATGTGATATAATGAGGATAGTATTATATAA
>CAYFMH010000024.1:0-20110 GCA_964344165.1 uncultured Candidatus Peribacteria bacterium
ACTACTCAATTCTAATATTTGATCAACTTTTTTATTCAAAATGCGTAAGTCCTACTTTTTTATTTTCTCAAGTAGACACAATCTAATTGTGTCCATAAAAACGAACTAGACCATTATTTGTCTATATTTTTCGTTTGACTTTTTAAATACACTTCCATTATAGTAGACTTATCTTTCGTATTTAATAATTAAGTCTCCTATGAAATTTGTCGATCCAATTCGAGATCCGAAGAAAATTGCTCAAATCAAAAATGCCCTTTTGGGGGCAAAAAAGATTCGAGAGTTACTTTTGTTTCATCTAGGAATCAATTCGGCTCTTAGGCTTTCAGATTTGCTCGCTGTTCAAGTCAAAGATGTATTTGAGGAGAATTATGCAATTAAAGACTTTTTTGAGCTTAAAGAGGCTAAAACGAGTAAATCTAATCGAATAACCATCACTCCAAGTGTAAAAGAAACCTTGAGGCTCTACAATGAGACTTATCCAAACATAATCAAAGATCCAAATAATTATGTGTTTTTTCATCAAAAGAAGTCTCCTATTGGCTCTCTCCCTATTGGAAGAAAACAAGCTTGGAAAATGATTAATGATTGGTGCAAATCAGTTGGATTGAAAGGAAATTATGGAGGGCATACACTAAGAAAAACGTGGGGGTATCAAGCTAGAAAACAACTTATTCCTCTTGAAATCATCCAACATAAATTAAATCATTCTAGTTTAGCAGTCACTCAGCGTTATTTAGGAATTACTGCAGATGAAATTGAAGAAGCCTGTAAAAAATTAGATTTATAGCAAGTTTCGTATTTATTTTTATTGAACCTTCATTGCCCCATATACTTTTTCTACCAAAGGTCTAATAATCTCCCTTCTTTCATATTCATATTCTGGTGTTTCTGGGATATCACCTAAGGCACCTCCCAAAGCCTCAAGGCTCTCTCTTGAATTGAACTTTCTCTGTAAATTTTCTTTTTCTACTTTATTTAACCCTCTTTTATCAGCAAATAGACTTATTTCACTATCTATCTCTCGAAGTAATGGAGATCTAAAATCGGGACTTTCAGAAACACTTTTTGCTAATGTTCTCATTCTATCTAGTAGCTTTTGAGTCTCAGGGTTTTTCACTCTTTCCCTTTTTTTATCAACAACATCATCAACCTCTTCAGCAGATGGTTCTGATAAAATATCTCTTATACCATCTAATACCTCACGAAGACTTTTGTCATCGGTATTTCCTCCTTTATCCGTTGATTTAGCTGTTTTCCTATTCATTTTTTTTTAAATTAATTAAATCCGTGTCGAAGAGAAACATTTTCTAAAATATCTGCTACTGCCCCCAATCTTTGTTTTGCTGGATCTCTCATATGTAAATCTCTTCGTCCTGCTTGCCTTACCCGCATTTTTTCCATGCGATATTTATTAAGAGAATCCTTTATAATGTCAATATAGCCCCTCAGGCTTTCAGTATCTCTTTCCACTTGTGTTGGGCTTTCTTTTCTAAATATTATTCGTCGAGACAAATCATCTATTTTTTGAGCAAAATCTCCTAAAAAAGTAGTATAATCATCCATAAAATCCTTGTATTCGTCTACACCCATCCTTTCTCTATTAAACCTTCCAGCTTCTAACATTCCTCTTCCACCTTTTCTTCCACCAGTAAATACATCATCAAAGTCTGCTAGATTTCTGTTAAATCTTTCAAGTTCAGCTCGATCTTGTTCAATCGTCGTTTCGTACCTTCTTGTGACTTTTTTCCCTCCCTCTAGAGTAATTTCTCTACTTCCACCGCCCCTATCATCCCCCTCCATCATCAAAGGTTTGCTTTTGGGAGTATCGGGCAAAGAACTTGACGGAATCCTCACTCCCTCTGGGGTAATTAAATCACCTCCTAGAATATCATCAACTGCCTTTCTAACTTCTTCAGCCGCCCTTCCAATACCTTTCTTGGCCATTTCAGCCAACTCCATTGCATCCTTCAGGCTGATCATAATTGGATTGAGTTGATCTGCCACCTCTTTGAGAAATACCTTTCCTCCCTCAATAACTACTGCAAAACTTAATTTCCCTCCCACCTTTGCCAAAGTTACTACACCTCCAGTCACAATGATATCTATTGGATCAATCAGGACATCCATCCCACTATTGATGATGTACTCCTTTTCTTCGATGTGTAGCTCATCCCATTGCTCTTGTGTCATATCTAGGTCTTCTGGCATTGGAGGATTGGGATCCCAATTTATAACTTCTATTTCCGAACTGGGTCCGTATTCTTTTGATGCCTGAGTAAGAATGCTGCAATGCCTAAGGTAATCTGCCATTGAATGTAATTGGTCTAATTCTTCCCGACAAGAAGCTATTTCTCCTTTAAATATTTCTCCTACGTCAGGAAGTTTCTGAAAAAGTCTATCGGCAATATCTACTGCTAAGTCTGCTTCACGAAGTCTTGTATCTACTCGATCTGCTTCTGTCGGTTCTGGAGTTTCTATTTTTTCTGAGGCAGATTCTGTTTCTTCGTGATAACTTGGACCTGATTCTCGGAAGTAAATAAATTTCCCAGAAGTTTTTGCTTCCAAGCCGAAAAAAGAAAACTGGGAAAAGGTTTTCATCGCATCAATCAAATTTACTGTAATTACTTTCTAAATATGTTTCGGGACTTCCTTCTTTCACTCTCCAAGATTCTTCGGCCTTTCCTCTTGTTTGTTTCATCCGTTTTTTTGTTTCTTTGGCTTTTGTGCTTAAAACATTTTGCTCTTCTTGTAGTTCTATTTCTACCTCTTCGATTTGGGCCGGGTGTTTCCAAAAAAGTGTTTCATAGATTTTTTTCAGATCAATATCTGATAAAATTGAAACTTGTTTCTTCCAATAACGCTTTTCTCCTGCGGTTAAAGCGAGAAGATCTATTTTTCGGAGAATTTGGTCTTGGATGGTCATTTTGGAGCAAAAATCTATATATTTTAGCATAGATAAGCCTCAAAAGCAACTCGAAAGAATTAAGAGGAGATTAAATTGGTTTTTAAGACAGTCATTGACAAAAAATGCTTAAGAAATATTTTGGAGGAGCACTTAACGATATCTTCAATTCTTCTCGCATATTTTTTGCGTAGCGACCATAAAGATGGGGCAACTAAGCCCGTCTAATGGTCGTTCGCGAGAGCGATATCGTTAGGTGCAACGGATACTAGTTGCCCCTTCTTTGTATTTTTTAAATTCTAAAAATGTCGACCAAAAATCATCGTCTCCGCAAAAAGTTCTTTGATTATCTTATCTGGGAAGATGTCTTTTGTTTGGATGAAGAAAAAATGAAAGAAATAAATTGGAAAGAAGTAAAAAAATTAAGGAGAGATATTTTTAGAGATAATGATGTTGAGGGCTATAAATGGGCGATAGCAGCTATTTTTTTAGGAGGGGCCTTGATTACAATTGGTATGTTTTTTCTTTTATTTGTATCATTTCCGTTTTGGTTAATAACTTCTATTGGAATGATCATATCTTGTTTTGGCTATAGGCTTTTATCTTTTATTATTGACCAGAATCTAATTCGGGGGGGGCAAGAATATGGATACATAGAAGGATATTCTGAGGGCGTAAAAGCGGGAGTAGAAAATGTTTTAGGAGCTAAAAATTTACCTGAAGATTTAAGTTTCTTTGAAAAAACAAGGTTTAAGATAACCAAAAGTTCTCAAGAGGTTATGTTTTGGGCAATTAAATCAGAGCAAATATCAGCTGAAAACATTGTCAGGATACTTTCTGAAGATTTAGAACAGATCCCCGAATATGCTTATTCAGTTTACTACAAAAACAATTTCCTCTTTTTTAAAGAAAAAAACGAAAATGGAGATAAAATTGGAAGTTTTAAAACTTATAAGGAAGCTGAGAAATTTTGTGAAAGTGAAACAGAAAAAGAACTCCAATATAAGCTAGAAAAAATGGAAGAAAAAGAGAAAAAAATATCTGAGAAGTCTCTTTTAAAAGAATTTAAAAATTGGGGAGCTGAATTTACAATTGTTTCTTCGGAAGAATCAGAAAAGTTTAATGTTAATAAATATGCGAGGGAAATAGTGAAAAAAATTTTAAAAAAGTAATACGTTGAAAAACATAGAATCTCCTCTAAAATTCTTAAGTAAAAGTAAATAATCTAAAATGAATAAAAAAGGAGTTGGAGGGAGGCCTTCAAAATATTCAAAAAAAATAGCAGATGAGATTTGTGAGTCCCTTATGGAAGGGGAAAGCTTAAGATCTGTTTCTGCTCGAAAAGGCTTTCCAGACAAGTCTACGATATTTAGATGGCTTGCAAAATATAGTGAGTTTTGCGACCAATATGAGAAAGCCAAGTGGATAGGAGCGGATTATCTATTTGAAGAGCTTTTGGAAATTGCTGATGACTCGAGAAATGATTATATCGAAGTGGAAGGGAAAAACGGAGAGGTAAAAACAATCCTAAATCGTCAAAATATTGTAAGAGCTAAGCTCCGAATAGACACAAGGAAATGGACTCTTTCAAAACTCATCCCAAAAAAATATGGTAATAGGTTGGTGGCAAAGACAACTGGTAAAAATGGAGACATGAGCAAACTTTCAGATGAAGAGCTTCGGGATATTATTTCTGAGAAGATGATCAATTGATATTTGTGAGAAAATCGCCACAATTCCGGAGATGAGTATGAGCTATGAAGAGGCTGTAAGTTCCTTGCACTTATTCTATTTATTGAATAGTTATGAAGCAGATATTCGTTTATTTGAAGAGATCAGAAAGTCATATTCTCACTTAGATTTTATTCCCTCGGAAATAACGAAAGAATTAAAAATTGATAAAAACGCTTTTGTTTACTGTTTCAATAAGCACAAAGGAAAAGAGCTTTTTACCCCCAAGCAATGCTTTGAATTTACCAAGCTGATAGAAAAATATGCCTTTAAATTCATTGATCGATTAGTCCTTATTACTTCAGAAAATGTTGAAATAGAAAAGGATAGTAAGTTTAAAATTCAAAAATTAGTTTCGATCAAAGGAGTGAATAAACATCTTTTCGTTTGTGAAGTTGCAAATCTTGAGCAAGTGGAAGATTTAACTTACATATTCCGATTAGAGTGCTTATCAAAAGAATCATTTGCCTTTTTTGCCCTTGGCGATTTTGGCGTATTTAATAATAGCCTGAGTATTTCTTTGTTTGAGCCTCCTCGAATTTTAAATAACTGGCTTGAAAATAAATTAGAAAACCGAAAAAAACGGTACATCGCTCCCAAAAAGCAAATAATGAGGATCTGTGATCAGATTCATTCAAATTTGGAGGCATATGGAACTTCCGACTTCTTTTTTCCTTCAGAGGAGTTTGAGGGAGTATTGTTGCCTATGGTTATTTTTTTTCTTCATTTTGATCGCAAGTTTGAAAAATTATCAACGCTTCCGGATCTAAGCGGGTTTGAATTTAAAATAAGACCAAAAGAGTTTGAAGAGTGGTATGAAGATTTCAAAAAACCTCCCATACAAACATCAAATCGTTATAAAGAAATTAGTAATGATATATTGAACGAATTTACTTCTCTCGATTATAAAATTTACAGAAATAATGATAATCGAGATTCAGAAGAAAGAGATGTTCTGAAAATTTCAGCCTTAATAGCTAGTGAATATCCCGAAAAATTAAAGGCTTGGGAAAATTACCTTCCTGTCATTGAAAAAGAAAAGGAAGAAAAAAAATATTATTGGCTTATTTTTGAGTTTTTGGAAACACTCCCCTCTACTATGCCGATAAAACAAGACATTCCTCTTCCAACAGAAGATGCAAAATCAATTGATGAGGCAACCTCTACTTGGTTTTCTTACAAACAGAGAAGGTTTTACTACGAGACAAGCTCCGGTTCAGAGCTAGGCTTTATAAAAATAAACAAGCGGGCGGCTGATTTCTTTTATCTGCTATATAGTCAGAATACAGTTGATAAAACACTTTCTTTTTGTGATTCGGATTTGTATTCAAAAGGAGAGTTTGCGACCCTATCAAAAAAGAGCTTCCTAGATGCTAAAAGCGAGATTAAAACTTTAAGCAAAAAGAATGTTGGACTTCCTAAGCTCATCATTGACGTAGGGAATAGGTATAAATTGAATCCAAACCTTTCTTGTATGAAAGCGTAGGTTCTCAAAAATCTTCTCAAAAGTCTTGAGAAAGGAGGGATCCTAAACTTTTTTTAAAAGAAAATGTTAGATAAAAGCCTTTTAAATAAAGGCTTTTTTGTGGTTTTTGTAAAAAAGTCCTTTTTTCTATTGACTCGTATTCATTGAGAAATGCTCCATCAAGTTGTTCTTAATTTTTCTTATCTTGATGGCCTCCCAACCGAATAAAGACTCCATTTTGAAAAGCATCGATTCTCAAATCGATTGGGATTTTATTGAAGAAAAGAAAAAGAATCCTCAAGAATATCACCGATTCATTCAAAGGGGGCAACAAATTTTGGGATTAGTGAGGAGTCTGCAAGCGATTTAAAAAATGAATACTGATTAGACTAATATTGTAATTGAATCTTTTTTGTTTAAAAATGAAGATGTTTTAAAAAATTAGATTCATGGAAGAAGGACTTTGGTTTCTGGCAGGGATTATAGTAACTATTATTGGTTCATGGAGTGCTCATTATTTTTTGACTCGAAGAGAGAAAGAAAAAATGAAGCATGACTTTCAAAGAGAAGTTTTGAGAAGAAAGGAGGAGATTGGAGCTAATATCATAAAAAAACTCCTTTCCTTTGGACATTCTTTTGATTTTCAGAAGGGAACTCCCTACGCACCGAACACTCAAGATGCTCTTAATGAAATAAAAAGTAATTCTGATATTTTCCGAACAGTAATTAGCGATATAAAAATTTTCTTTCCAGAACTAAACAAGCAAGTTGAAAAATTACTAGAAGCACATGCCGAATTTATACTTGAAGAAGATCCTAAAAAAAAGATAACCACTCACTTTGGACAATTTTCGCTCGTAAAACATGGTATAATAAATGAAATATCACAAGCAATAGAAAATCATAGAAAAGCGATAGAAGCTTAATCCGTCCCCATCACAAATTGTACAAAAGGGTCTTTCTAGATGGATGTTTCTGTTTTTCTTTGCCTAATATTTCACAAAAGTCGTTCACATAAAACTGAACAATCTGTTGTGTTCGCTCAAACCGAATCGTTTGTAAATGTTTTCTGTTTTGTTCAAAATTCCATCTGTGAGGTGCACCACACTCAACATTTTTAGATTTTTTTACCTCGTTTGAGGCTTTATTATCACCTTTTTCGGTTCTACCCACTACTATTTTTGAGGGGAACTTATTTGGGTTGAACCGGAAGAAAGTTTCCACCCGCACTTTCCACCTTTTCCCCTCTTTGTGTCTATGCATTTCAATCCGATCAATAAAAAGATCACACAGTATTTTCTTTTGCTCTCGGCTTAGATTTTCGAGCTTGTATTTTATTTGAGCGGAAGCGTCCTTGAGCTTTTGGACTTCTATGTCTATGGAGCTAGTAAAAACCAACTCATCTTCAATCTCCTGTATCTGTCCTTCAATTTCTATGAGTTCACTTTCTTTTTCGGTTAATTTAGCTTGCAAAGTCTCTTCATCATAAATCCCTTTCTCGTAGGCTTCCTGAATACGAGGAATTTCCAAGTTTCTAATATTTACCTCTCGCTCTCGCAGGTTATTCAGTACCTTTTCTTGCAGTTCTACCTTTTCGGTTCGTCTGAATTCTTTGGAAAGGTAGTGTTTGATAAATACTTCGGGATTTTTCATGGCTTCCATGATCTTTCCCCACACATACTCTTCAATTTGCTGTCCAGGTACTTCAAAAACAGAGAAGTGTTCGCCTTCTTTCGTGTCAAATTGTTTTCTTCTGTAGCTAAACCCGCCTTTAAATCGCTTTGCCCCAAAGAATTTCTTTGGCTGTTCTAAGGTCATATCGTATATTCGTCCGCTTAAAAGGTAGGTGCTATTTACTCTGCCCCCACTTCGGTTTTTGCGAGCATTCTCCGCTTGCATAAAGGTTAGCTCGGAAACGCAAGCAGGAACTTTGACGATTGTCCACTGATCAGGGGGAAGCTTTTCGCCACTTTCATCGGTATTATTAGCCACATACTCCCCTCGATAAATGGGTGATTGAATAAGGTTTTGTACTTTTTTCTCTGTCCATTTACCTACCCTCTGCATAGCACTTGCCCCTTCCCCAAGAGGTACTTTTAGGTTGTTGAGTTTATTACTTATCTGTCCATAGCCTTGTTTATCGTAAATATACCAGTCAAAGATTTGCCGCACCCATTCTTTCTCTTTTTGAATAATGGCTAATTTGCTGCCCTTTCCGCCTGGGTTCTTAACCTTTTTATATCCGTAAGGCACAAAGTTTCCGGTATAATTTCCCATTTCTGCAGAGGCTATTTTACCCATTTGGGTTCGCCCCTTGATGAGTTCTCGTTCAAATTGAGCAATCGCCCCAAAGATTTGAAAGATGAGCTTTCCAATAGGACCTTTAAAATCAATGTTTTCCTGAACCGATACAAAACTTGCCTTGTGTTTCTCAAAGACTTCAAAGGTACTCAAAAGATGTTTCAGGCTTCGAGAGAGACGATCAATCTTCCACACAAGAACCGCATCAAATTTGCCCTCTCGCACCTGTTGCATCATAGCTTGGAACTGTAGGCGGTTTAGATCGCTTCCGGTGTGTGTGTCCGTAAAAATCCACGCCTTTTTGGTATAAAGCCCTAATCCCTTGTTGTTTTCTATGTACTCCAAAAGCTTCTTTTCCTGTGCTTCCAGTCCGTACCCTTCAATCTTTTGTTCTGCGGTAGATACTCGAATATAAATGGCTGCCCGCCTCTTTTCTCCGGTGGTGGGTTCGTTAAAGCCTTTCATCGCCAAAAACCTACCCAAATGTAAAAATTAAGTCAAATTTTAGATAGGAAAAGAAACAATAAAAGTTCAAAAAAAGCGTTCGTCAGTATTTCGTGCCATGAAGCACGCCCAAGTGGTCAAGAACGTTCGTAATGTCATGTACTGCGTTTTTCTCGTTTTCTTCTGGAAAATGATCCACAAACTCAAAATCCATTCTTCCGGTGCTGAAAGAATGATTTTTAGACTTTGAATTGTGTGAGTTTGTTTGTGGCATAATCTTCTGAAAAAGCTGCTAATCTAAACCGAACGTGCTGCACGAAGGCAGTCATGACGATTTTTGACTTTCAGGTTTGACAGAAGCGAAAATAAACTCACTTCCTGAACTGAATTGTAGAAAGGAAATGAAGATGTGCAAGTTTTTTTTGAGCAAAAAATCTAGCCTGCCATTTCTACCAGTTTTTTGTGGTTTTCGGCAATGGCTTGTTGTAGCTCTGTGGTAGAGAGGTTCGATATATTGTCCTCTCTGTCCATGAGAGCTATTTGGCTTGGGGCATAAAGTCCGGTAATTTTAGCAATTAAATCTACGGCTCTCCCTACGGCTGTGGGGTCGGGTTGTGAGCCTGTGAACTCTCGCATTTCGCCCTCATTATCTCGGTATAGCATAGTTTCATTCTTCATTAGCAGATCAAGCAGGCGTTTGGCTATAACGTCTAAGTAGTAGTCGCTTCCGCCTAAACAGCTCTTTAGTCGCTCTATTTCGGTTTGATAGAGTTTTGTACTTTCGATCAAGCTTTTGGCGTTCTCTGCTACACTCTTTGCATAGCCTGCCTCCAGAGCTGCTTGCTTCTTTGATTTGCCTTCGCTTATCCCTTGAATGTATTTTTTAGTTCTGTTGGGGGTGTATTTCAGAGGTTTTCCGATATTTTTTGAGATGGCGTTTTTAGTGTTTTTACCCTTTAAAGAAGACTTAATCGCTTTTTTGGTCATCATTAATTCAAATATACTACCTATAGGATATTTTTTCAAAAAAAATTGGTAGACTTATTTTTTATTTCCGCCTACATTGAAAACCATGTTGGAAGAAAAACTTAATCGGCTTCGAAAATGGTTTGTTGAAAAAACAGATTTAATCGAGCAGTATTTCAACGAAAAAGAGAAGAGCAAAATGTTGGCTTGTAGAATGGGAGAGATTTATTTTGCAAAGATTGGCGTGAACGTAGGGGCAGAAATGGACAAACATCGTCCTGTTTTGGTATGTCAGGGAGAGGATTTGTATTTGAAGAAGTCGGATATGGTCTTTGTTTTTCCTATCACTGGAAATACAGAAAAGAAGAAATACAAGGTTTTATTCGATCAAGAGGATATTCAGTGGGGGCATGTTCAAAAAGGAGGTGTGCTTGTGCAGCAATTCAGAAGTATTTCTAAATTCAGGTTGGAGCGAAAAATTGGAAAGATGAAGATTGAGAAAATGCAGGAGATACAAGCGATGTTTAAAAAGTGCCTCTATAAAAATACTCCCCTACAACGCTAGGCATTGTAGGGGGAAAACCTCGCTAATGCGGGTCAGGATTTCCAAAGAAATCCAACAGAATTACCTCCATTATAGTCAGGAAGGGGCTATTCGTCAAAAGATTTTTACTAAAAATACTCCCCTGCGACCGATTAAAGCCACAGGGGGGACATCCCGACTTGTCGGGACAGGACTAAAAAGTCCAACAGATGATTGGATTATAGAGCCAACAAATAGAGCGTCAAAATTTTCGTTCTGTGTCATTTCTGTAGCATTTCTCTGGCATTCGTTGCCCCATTTCTAAGAGAAGTACTATTTGCATTATCCCTTTGTACAAAAGTAAAAAATAGATGTTCGCATTCCGTTTTTATTCCCGCAATTTTGAAACAGAAATGCGTCAGGAATGCGACTGCCAATATTTTTCGTACCGCTCTCCAATTTCCTGCGAAGCCTCCAACAAACTTTCTGAAACACTCTCTAACCCCTTTGGCGATAATACAGCGGTTTGAGAGAGTAAGCGGTCCTTGCTCTCGGTTTTGACGAAGATCAAAGGAGAAGCAAGATCAAGGTCAGCAGAGACTTCAAAGGTGAGATTATCTGCTTCAATGGTCGGCAAGTGAACTTGAGATTGGCTCATAATGAGTAAAATTTATGGCTAAATGATAAGTCTTACTAGTTATGTGTATTTAGTGTAGCTGTTTGTAAATGTTTTTGCAAATAAAATTTCTCTTATGCAAAGACACTCAAAAATATTGGGGTTCAAAGAAGCTTATCAATTCTTGGATATAAGCTACACGCACCTCTACCGACTTATTGAGCGGTACAATATCCCTTTTCAGAAGATTGGGCGGGGAAGAATTTTCTTTGAAGAAGATTTAAAAGCCGTACAGACAGCCCGAAAAGAAAATAATGAACCACCAAAGTACCCTTCACCCAAAAATCGCCCAAAATTGCTTGGTTATGGGGAAGCAAGGAAGCTTGTGGGGGTTTCTCACCCTCGTTTTTTGGTTTTACTCAAAAGATACGATATACCTCATGTAAGACTTTTTTGCGGGAGGGTGTTTTATGAGAGTGATTTGAAGGAGTTTATGCATTCAGAGAAGCGGGTGGAGATGATGAAGCATGGGAAAAAAGATTGATCTACTCATTCTTCACATTGTTGAGGCAAAAAATAGGACACACCCTTGATTTTCCTGCTTTTTTGGTGTATAATGGGCTGATGAATTCAAAATCCAAGTCAGAAGCGTTAAAAAAACTTCAACTCATTCGCACTTTTTTTCTCATTAAAAAAGGAGCTGAATTAGGAGAAAAAGAATATTCAAAAAATAAATCCACACTATAAATGGCTACTACAAGAGAAGCAATTGACGATTTGCATAATTCAAATGGACAAGAAGAGCCTATTGGATTTGTAGAGTTTGGTTCAGGTGTTGAGGTGCTTATGAAAAGACTTCATGGATTATCTATTCATGATGACCCAGAAAGTGCCTTTGAGCTTCTCAATGAAACAGAGCAATTACTTCTTGAGCATGGTGATTCAGTTGATCCATTGCTTTTGAATGCTCTTGAGGATTGTTATAATGCAATTCAAAGTGAGTTTTATCAGAAAACATACCTACCAATCATCAAAAAATTGAATGAAACAAGATATAAAGAAGATACAGATGAAACTGAAAAGCAAAGAATTAAAGCCGAAATAGAAAGGTTAGAAGCTCCTAATGAAAAGGCTAGAGAATATAAAGGTCGTTTTAAAAGAAAGGTGGACGAAATAGTATTATCTGAACCAACTACGAGTGGTTTTTTGGAGAAGGAGGCATTTTTTACCGAAAGACAAAAAGGGATTGATGAATTAGTTGAACAAATAGAAACTTGTTTAAATTCTTCTGTTGATATAGACCAAAGAAGAGAGACTATGTCTGAATTAAGGGCATCTCTCCCTGATTTTTTCCAAGCATTTCAAATAGATTTAGACATAGAAGCATTAACACAGATTGATATTGAAAATATGGAAGAAAGAGATATTGGGAAGGTTAAAAAAACACTAAAACAGGCAAAAAGAGAGTTAAAGCTCTTGAAAAATAGGTTAAAAGAAGCAGAAAGAAGAATGTGGTTTTATAAACGAAGCATACTTCAGGAAGTAAGAAAGGGATTAGGACTATCACACGAAGAAGTTGAAGATAGAAGAGCAAAACAAGATGTTTATGATAGATTTATGGTTGGGAAAAATCCTTTTCCTCTTATGTTTGCCGCCATAATGCCTGCAACAGTAGGGAATGCAAGTCCAACTCTTGGTTTGACTGCAACTTTAGGCATGTGGATTGGGAATAGTGTTGCTTCTGAATGGGGAGTAATGAAAGACAATTTCGATAATAGGCGATTTAAAGAGTTAATAGTCGATTTACTAAAAGGAATGTTCTTTCGACAAGATAAAGAAGACCCTCGAAAAAAACAATCAAGGGATTTAGTGGAACTAGCTCCAGGGAAAACAAATTCTCAACTTATTGAAGAGGTTATTAACCGATAGTTTCTACCTCCCCCCTGTGCCTATAAAAACCTCCCCCATAAACAAGCCCCCCTTCAGCACTTGGAACTTCCTTTAGCACCACAGTGTTGATCTTTTGCTTAACCCCATTTACCCGCCTAGAATAACCATGTGTACGCAACACAGCGGAAAACCTAAAACAAAAGTATCTACTCCGACCTGTGCCACCACGTCGGAATAAGCTATGCTTATTCCGTTTTTGGCTACACCAAAAACTTCATGTCTTCGCTATTCCTCCTTTCAAAATTTCACGCCTGATCAGACGTAAAATTTTGGTTTTTGGGAAAGTTTCGGCTGGCAAGTCACTAATTCGTATAAAAACGGAGGTTGTTTTTTTTTATCGAAAAATTAGATTTTACACATGGAAAAAGTACTTCAAATTCTCACTGAAATCGGGATCCCCTACGAAAAACACGAGCATCCACCGGTCTTCACGGTTGAAGAAGCAGCCGAGCACTATGAAAATATCCCCGGGGGACAGTGTAAAAATCTTTTTCTCCGAGATAAACGAGGTAGGAGGCATTTTCTTGCGATTGTGGAGAGTCGTCGAGCAGTTGATTTGCCGATTCTTTCTGATGTGATGGAAGAAAAAAAACTGGGTTTTGCGTCTGATGAACGCTTGATGCAATATTTGGGACTTACTTCTGGATCCGTATCTCCGTTTGGTCTGATCAATGACACGGACAAAGAAGTCGGCGTGATTCTGGATGAGAACCTCTTGGATCAGGAGTTATTACACTTTCATCCGAATATAAATACGGCTTCTCTCGTCATAAAAAGTGCCGATCTGGTACGGTTTCTTGAGTGGAGTGGGCAGGAGGTGAGGTCGTTTAGATTCTAGAAATTTGACAAATTTATTTTATTTGTTAATATTCACTTGTTTTTTAATTCAATTAAAAATGACCGACACAGAAAGAAGTTTCGAAGAACTCGAAGAATCTGTTGCTCCTATCAAACAACAGCTTATTGGAATATTTCGAGAAGTTTACGAAGGGCACCAATTTCCAGCTCATCCCCGTGGTCAGCACCAAAAATCCGTGGTTAAGAGATTTTTAGCAAATCCTGAATCACTAATTATTGGTACCTTGGAAGTCGTCCTTGTCCATAAAAAGCCAACTATTTGGTTTTTGATTCCAAAAGAAAAGCCCGAGGGTGAAGATGTTAATAACCACATAGAAATTCCAAAACAATTGAAAGATAGAATTTTGGCAGAAATTGCTGATGGAGATTTTGCAATCTTGGCAGAGTATGGAGCTAGGAGGGGACTAAAATATGCAGAAGAAGCACTCGAAAATTGTCCTTCAGAAAAATTGGATACGGATTTCAATGGAGTCTATACCTGGAGGCAGTCTTATGAAATGAAAATTCGGGAAGCTCAACGCACCCTACAAAAGGTAATGGAAGGGGCTGCAAATCCAAAAGAGACAGTCGATGTAGAGTGGTATCAAGAACTGCCAGCAGTAGCTTAATCCTTTTATTTCTCTGCCGTCACCACTTTATCCTCTTCTTTAATTCCAGAAATAATTTCCACCTCTCCCTCCGATCCTCGAAGTCCGGTCGCTACTACCACTTCTTCGGTGGTTTCTTCGCCAGTCTCATCAATCGTCAGAAGTCGAACAAATCGTTGCCCATCTCTTGAATTCACCGCTCGCTGAGGCACGACCAGAACATCTGATTTTTCGCCGGTCACCACCTCGAGGTCGGCCGTCATCCCCGGCATCACACGGAAAGAGGAAGTCGGATCGGTTTCAAAATTGACTTTGATTGGATAATACACCACCCCCTGCACGATCTTTTCAGCAGGATCGATACTCGTCACCTCCCCAGTGAAAAGTAGATCTTCCAAGGCATCAAAAGCAATTTTTACCGCACTTCCTACTTTTACTTTGGCCACATCCACTTCTGGGACATTGGCTTCTATCTCATAGTTCTCTTCCATCATGGACATCACCGTCTCCTCGAGAAAAACAATCGCTCCTGGTTTGGCTTCTTGATCCGTAATAATCCCAGCGAAAGGCGCTCGAAGGACATTTTTTCTCAGTTCCGCTTGGATCCGGGCAATTTCGGCTTCGGCGGATTTGATCTCGGCTTGATAGACCGCGATCGTTTCAGGCCGAGTTTGTGCTCGGACAACTTTGAGCTGATCTTTTTCTACTTCCCACCCGGATCGAGCCTGGTTTCTTTTTTCTTGGGCGGCTGTCAGATTGGCCAGAGCTGTATCGATGTTAGTTCGGGCGGTAGCGAGGTCTTTTTTCCAGGTATCGATCGTCGTCTGCGGGACAGAAGTACTCGCCGGGAGTTTGGTCACCGCTGATACGAGCTGGTTCAAAAAGTTTTTTACCTGCATTGAATTTTCTTTGGCCTCCGTAATCGTAGCCACCAGATAAGTATCTCCATTTTTGATCTTACTAATTTTCAAGTTCCAGTCCTGCAACATCCGCTCGATGATAAATCGCTCATAGTTGAGATCGATTCGCATCTGAGCACTCGATGACCGAAAAATAATCTGAGGATTGGCCGTCTGAGCGTTTTGAAACAACTGATCAGCCTTGTCCCGGACTGCATAGTCAGCGGTCGTGTAGGCCTCTCGTATTTTGTCCAGGAGAGAAATCTCAGCATCTTTTATATCCTGTTGTGATTTTTGGACCTTCGTTTTTTGAAAATCGATTTCTTCTTCCCTCGCCCCGGCTTTTACTTCTTCAAGTTTGGCTTGTTCTCGGGTCAAAATCGCCTGAGCTCGAAGAAGTTCGGCATTAAGCGTATCACTCTTGAGCTCCACCAATGTCTGTCCTCGCTGCACCTGCTGTCCCACTCGTGCGTACACACCGACAATTTTTCCACTTTTTTCGAAGGCCAGATCAACCTCTCTCGTCGACTTCACTTGTCCCGTCACACTTACCTGCTGCACGATGTCGGATTTTTTGGCCATGACGAAGTCGTATTTGGACGGCTCGATCTGATGTGACTGAGAGATGAAGTATCCCGCCACGCTGACGATCACGAGTGCCCAGAGAAGATGTTTGAGTTTCAGCCGGTTGAGGTATTTCATTTTTTATGAGTAAAAATCTAAAAATTATACCACAAATAAGCCTGAAAAACAAGGCCATCCAACTCTCTGTTGTCATTCTGAGGAATGCAATGAGCCTACTCCGCCGAAGTTTTAAATTATGTCTTTAACGCTACGAAGGCCGGGCGAAGAATCTTACAGAACCAACATTTGGTAGCACAAGATCCTTCGCAATTTTTATATACTTCAAACTTCATCCTTGGTTAGTTTTAGATTTACTTCCAAAACTTCGGAAGACAGGCAGGATGACAATGAAAATAAAGAAAACAAAAATTCCTCTTGTTTTTTAATTCGTTTTCCGCTATAATGGCCCGATTTAAAAATTTCAAAAATGAAAATCTTAAATGCTCGGCTGTCGGAAAAAGAAGAAAAAAATGTGATTTTCTTCCAAACATTTAACGTAGATGCAGAGATGCGTGGAGACGTAGATCTAGAAGACCCTGTTGCTATCGCAGACAATGCAAGTGGTCAGAGAGTCGATGAAGACGGAAACCTTAGAATCGAAACCGTACGAGAGTTTGATATTAAAACTGGAGAATTTCGAATCGCATCAAAAGTCCTCGGAGCCAGAGAAAGTGACCGAGAATATTACCTCCGAGCAGAAGAAGTAATTGCCGGAGTACAAGAAGGAGTAACTAAATCAATCCAAATCAGAGAACTCTAATCCAGCGCAAACAGCCGCTTCGCATTATGAAATAAAATTTCAGCCGTTGCCTCCGGGGGACGGTTTTTTTGTTCGGCGATCAACTCCACCACATCCGTGAGAAAGCTCGGCTCATTGATTTTATGTTGATTTTTAAATCCCTGCGGCACGAGAAATGGCGCATCGGTCTCCGTCACGATGTACTCGAGTGGGATATTTCGGATTACCTCACGGACAGACTCAGTCTTCGGATAGGTGGCAATCCCTCCTATCCCGATGAAAAAACCATACTCCTGAGTTACGATCCGAGCAAATTCTAGATCTTCGGTAAAACAATGAATCACGCCTCGCATCGGGGTTCCATCTTTGTAGACTAAAAGATCCTTGTTTGCTTCGAGAAAATCGAGCGTCTCATCCCGAGCCTCTCGGGTATGTACTACGAGCGCTCGTTCAAATTTTCGAGCCAATTTGATGTGCCCGAGAAAAGAATCTGCTTGCAGCTCTCGTAGCTCCAACGTGTCGTTGTGGTAAAAATCAAATCCCGTCTCTCCAAATCCTACAATTTTATCTGAATTTTTATTCTCTTGAAATTTGTCCTCGAACCACCAGAGGATCGCATCCACATTGTGCGTCTGTGGCTGATATCCCTCAAAACCAGAGATTCGATGCTGTGCGGGTTTCCCGAGATGTTCGACATCGGTCGGATGCAAACCCAAAGTTGCGTAAAAATTATCATGCGTCTCAGCCAGCTTCAGCGCCGCCAGAGACGACATCTCATCACACCCGATCTGCACTTGCAGCTTCACTCCATATTTCTCGGCCCGCTCGATCACTTCTTTTTGGTTTCGATCAAAGGATGGGAAATACAGATGGGTATGCGTGTCCGCGATAGGATAGGGGCTCATGAGCTTTTTTCAGCTTCCATGATATCCAGGAAATAAATCGCCGCAAATCGAAAAAACTCGGTCTTCGTAGCAATTCCTTTTTTGCGCATCACGCGCTTGATTCGCTTGTCGAGTTTAACTGGGATGAGGAAGTTAACGATTTTCATATGTATATATTATATATATAAAATCTATATGATCTACATATAACTTGGCAAATAAAAAATAGGAAGTTGGGGGGCAAGCGGTTGTCAGTCGCTCGCCCCCCGGTAGGACTCCTACCTCCTTTAGACGACATCAGCCGTCACAGAAGACAAGGAGGCATTTTTGAAGGTCAACGATGTGGGATGTCCTTACTAACTGAACCTTTCACAAGAACACACCTATCTACTCGCCTGTACGCGTCCGCCTCAAGGAGAGCCTTAGATGAGAGCGAAAAGACACTCAAGTTCTCCGTAAAAAAAACAGGTTTCAGCCTTCCTCCTACACTGGTGGGCATGAAGGAAGTCTCAAGGCAGTGCCATTTCGGACAATCGTATCGTACAACTAGTATCCGATCGTGTCATCCGAGAGTCTTACCTCAAGAACATTTGTAATACTCTTTCGAGAACCCCATCGAGGGTCTCAAGTTCAAGAAAGACATCCTCCAAAAATGCATTGCTCTTGTAATGGATCTTCTAATTTTTGTCAAAAGAAAATTTGACTTTTCAAAGTAAAGGCTTATAAAGTAAGTAATTTTTAATGCATCATGTCAGATTTTGAGAAAGAGAAAATTATTAAAGTTGCTTTTAAAAAGCCTTCACCAAAGGTTGTTTCTCCTCTTGTGATGCCGAGATCTTCTAAAAAAGATGAAATAAAAGGTGAAGGGATGTTGGGGGCTTTTTCTGGTGGACACAAATGCGATGGAAGCTGTAAAAACAACGCAGAAGATCTTTTGGATAAAATTAGAATTAAACTTGGCCATATCCAACACATCGAAAACCGATATCAAATAACACACAGTGCTAGAGAAAAAAAACATCTAGCCTTTCATATTATAATCTTAGTGCAGTCTACCGCTCGAAGCATCGAAAGAGTTATTCTCAGCCCTGCTGATAAAAAAGAAATATTTAATCTTCTTTTTAAAATAAGACACAAATGGACTAAAAAATTTCCTGATTTGGTCACTAAAAGATTTAGCCGTCCTCAAAATGAAAAAGAACGAAAACGAGCAGATGCGGAAGGGCTTGTTTCTAGTATTTTGTTAAAACGTCCTATAATTTCTCGGCAATTCGGAGTAATTGATTGTACTTGCACACTCTCTCCGAACGGCATAGGGAGCCCGTCTTTATTTGGCCAGCATCCGTCCCCACCGCTAGATCGGCGATGAAGCTGTCCTCCGTCTCTCCCGAACGATGCGAGATCACCGTGGTAAAGTTATTGGCTTTGGCCAATTTCATGGTTGCAAACGTTTCAGTCAGCGAACCAATCTGATTTACTTTGATAAGGATGGAGTTACAGAGTCTCTCATCAATCCCGGTCTGCAGCCGTTTTTTATTCGTTACGAGGAGATCATCTCCCACGAGCTGAACTCGATCACCAAACTTCGCATTCATCTGCGCAAATCCCTCGAAGTCATCCTCCGCATGCGAATCTTCGATCGAGATGAGGGGGTATCGGTCCAATAACTCACCATAAAAATCAGTCAGTTCAGCAGCGGAAAGCTGTGACCCATCGATCAAATATTTCCCTTTGTCATAAAACTCTGAAGCCGCCGCATCGATCGCGAGCTTCACATTGTCCGTATTATAGCCCGTCTTCTCGATCGCCGCCAGGATCACATCAAACGCATCAGCCACCTTCGGCAGATGTGGCGCAAATCCCCCTTCATCTCCGACCCCAATGCTTTCCCTACGAGCAGAAAGAATCTTTTTCAAAGTCTGAAAAATCTCCGATCCCGCCCGCAGATTGTCTGCAAAATCATCAAATTGCGGCAAAATCATAAATTCCTGAATCGCGAGACCTGAGTCTGCGTGGGAGCCCCCGTTGATGATATTCATCATCGGTCGGGGCAGACTCGTCTCCCCTCCAAAAAGATCATTAATATGCTGAAAAACCGGCACCCCCTTCCCCACAGCTGCCAATCGACACGCCGCCAGAGAAATCCCCAGGATCGCGTTAGCTCCCAATTTTGATTTATTTTCTGTTCCATCTAGATCAATCATCTTTTGATCAATTTTTTCTTGTTCCACCGGGTCCATCCCCACGATTTCTGGAGCGAGGATTGTGTTTACATTTTCAATTGCCTTGAGTACGCCCTTCCCGTAATATCGAGATTTATCGCCATCTCGCAGCTCCAGGGCTTCATGTACACCAGTGGAAGCTCCAGAGGGCACTTTGGCCAGAACTGTATTTGCTCCATCAGACATCTCCACCTCAACGGTAGGATTGCCTCGAGAATCGAGGATTTCACGAGCAAGGATTGATTTGATTTGAGTCATGTTTTTAAAGTTTAAATAAATAGTTGTAGGTTGAAGGTGGTAGGTTGTAAGGATTAAAAAAATACCTACAATTTACAACTTATAACCTACAACCTTTTAAATTCTAAGAAGAATTCTGTTTTGGGAAAGTTTGTTTTT
>CAYFMH010000025.1:0-19655 GCA_964344165.1 uncultured Candidatus Peribacteria bacterium
CTTCATTATCCTGATCCTATCATAACCTCATCCATTAGAACAAGTTTTTTGTTCGGGGGTGTGAGAAGTTACTAGTTGTCCTGGTTTTTGTGGTAATCAAAAAGTTCATGGCTTGTCTCGTTGTATGAAGGATTTAACTCGATGTACTCTTTTGCCTCAGGGAGATCTACTTCCAAGAATAAAGGCATTGGAAGGAATAATGCTTTTTTGTCCTCGTCTAGAAAGAGAAGTAAAAATAGAGGTCGTAAATGATAATGAGACTTTAACGGTTTTTGATCCTCATTTAGGACAGCACACGGAAGGTGTTTTACCATCTCAGATGGCTCCGGCTTTATTGAGACTACTAGAAGGAGGAAATATTCCTCACGAACAACAATTACGAAATGTGACTGATACGCGGATGGGGATTCCGACAAAAGGCAGAGTGCTTTCTCGGGTTGGTGTACAAGAGATGGCCGAAAAATTTAGTGGTCCGGTGTTGTTATATTATTTTGACTTTAAAAACATGGGAATCCCAAACCAGATGGGACTCAGTTGGCAGTTAAATGACCTGTTGGCTCAGCTCCCGGGGAGGGTAAGTTCTACCTTGAAAGATTTTGTCCATGAGTTTATACGGCTGGGTGGAGATGAAATGCTTGTAATGGTAGAAGATAAATCAGGAGCCATAGGAGTGCTGCAGGCCATGGAAGAAACAATTATAAACCTACGGGATGAATGTCTGAGTTCAGCAGATCCCAAAATAGAAAAATCAGAAAGGGGTGCTCGGGTCAGAGGGGTGATGCGAGAGTTACGGGCAGGTTATTTCGGGTACACGCTTGGAGGGAGGCGAGAGTACTCCGAATATGGTTTTGAAACTTATTTGACGGAATTCGCTGAAAATATGAAGTTGTTACCCCTGAGCGATGAGGAAGCGACAGCGTTTGAAGCAAAAGAAGGAATCAGCTGGGATAAGCTGGTGATGTTCAGGACTGGTTTTCTACAACGACTTATCGCTAAATATATTATTTCAGCAGAAAAAGAGGGCGATCTGGGTAAGTCTGATAGAGAAAAGGTCATGCAGCCGATGGCAGTAATTGTGAGGATAGAGGGTAAGCTGACTCCGGAAGCCATTTTGAGCGCTACAGAAGAAGGAGAAGGTGTTATTATCAAAGCGAAAGAAAATGGGGTAGGGAAAACAAACTTTAGAAGTCCACTCTCGCACAGAGAAGGAAATATCTCTCCAGAATTAGAAGCAGAAATAAGTAGCTTTGCTGAACAAGAAGCAGTCCATGAAATATTTGTGGCGTCGATTCAGCAATTAAAGATGAAATCTCCTTCGAAAGAGAGAGATGATCAAATTGAAACCCTGGAAATACGTGAAAGAGGCGGGAGATCTGCAGATTCTGCGGTCCCCAATGTCTGGCGACTGAGTAATTGTGTAGAGGAAAAAGCTGTCGATTTAATGGGGATAGAGGAGCCAACAGAATATGTCAGAGGAGATTTGGATATTAAATTTTTTGGAGTGTTAAATCATGTATTAGGAGCCGCTACTACGGATCGTATCTATGACCAGATGGTGGCCATTGTTATGAGATTTTTTCCGACGGCTTTTCGAATGCGATTAAATGGAGGAGGATTACGCCCATTGATTCCCAGATCTAAATTTTCCCTGGAAAAATGGAATCAAATGGTAAAAGTAATTAACGACATGATTCATGTAGAAGTGGTAGGAAATCATTTTATCTGTAATGAAGTAAGTGAAAAACTCTGGCTGGAGCGGGAAATAGCAGAAATAAAGGGAGAAGATCATCCTCCCGTCATAGAATGGGAAGGGGTTAAAGCAGCCGTGGGGAATTTTGAAATAATTACGGTGACGCCAGAGGAGACTATGGGACAAATATTTAATAAAAGAGGACATGCTGTCTTGGCGGCTCCTGAAGCCCCCGGTTTTTGTCTTCAACAATAGTTTATTATTTTTTTAAAAAATAGTTATGACCAGTCCAGAAACCGGATTTGAATCTCTCTCTTATCAAACAGAAAGCCTAGCAGCTGTGGCAAATTGTTTGAGAACACTTCAGACAAAAGATGCCATGCCCGATCCATTGATGCAAGGAGTCCAGTATGGGTTTGTAGAAAACATTTGGGAGACGGGAGTGATGAAATTAGAAGCGGTGTTAGCTCTTGATACAGCGGAGCAGGCAAAAGCATTAGCAGATTTTCCTTCAAAGTCGGTTGATCGAGCCATGGCTTTTTTAGATAATGGAAACGTGCAAAAGGCTTTTCGAGAACAAGGGATTTCTTTGGTGCAATTGGATGCGGTGCATGAATTATTGTATCAGATAAAATTGAGAAAAGTTTCAGTCAACGGGTTTCCTCCCGCAGGAGATATTCATTTGGAAACCAGACCTTCTGGGGAGACTGTCCACTAAATTTTTCTAACAACGGTAAAGTGGACAATATGATCTACTTCTCCTTCTATAATCTCGTGGGTGATTCGGAATAAATTTTGAAGGGCTTTGTATCTTTGGCTTTTCGTAAGGACCCAGAGTTCACCTTTTGTGAGAGAAAAAGAAATATGAGGTTGTTCTCTCTCGGGGTTATTAGCATGATCTTCTACTTGGTTTAGTATTTGGATAACCTGATGACCATCGTCTCCATGGTTTCGTAATTCTTCTTCGTGGATGAGTCTTTGAGCTTCTGCTTGTCGTTTTTTCATTCTTTCTCGTATGGTCTTTTCATCACTTGGATCAATATCACCTGGGGCTCGAAAAAAGATAAATCTTGCTTCTGGAGTTTGTTTTAATTTTTGAAATATTTTCATCACATCTTATGGTCAGAAAAAAATCAGGAAAGTCAAAAATGAGTTTGCATGATGGTATAAAAAAACATTGCCATTAATTTTTAATTTTTTTATACTCAAAGACATGACAAATCCAGAAACCGTCTCCGAAGCTTATTCTGCTCAGAGAGAGAGCGTGTTGGCGATGCGAACTGCTTCCATAAATATGAAATTACGAGATGAGTATCCAGAGTTACAAGGGTTATCTATGAAGCTTGGACAAGAAAAAAAGATTTTTGCTGATTTTTTAGAGCTAGTGGAGGCACTGGAAATGTCAGATGAAGATCCTCAAAAAAGAGGGCGATTAAACGCGATCTCAGCCCCTGTAATTGCAGAAATGATGAATCTGTTTTATGACGATGGGGTGATGAATGTTTTTGAAGAAGTGGGGGTGGATCATAAAAAATTGTTGCAGGTACAAGAGTTTTTATTTGATCTTGTCCAGCAAAAATTAGCCTCAATTAATGGATTCCCGCCACCTGAGGGGCCAGATAGTATCCGAGTGACAACCCGGCCAAAAGGAGTTTCAATCCAATAATTTAGTGGGCACTGCAAATTGAATCGTGTGCTCTACTTCTCCCTCGATGATCTGATGTGTGATCTGAAATAAGTTCTGAAGGGCTTTGTATCTTTGGCTTTCGGTCAGGACCCAGAGTTCGTCTTTTGTCAGAAAAAAGGTAATGTGTGGGGTAGATCGATTACCATTTTTGGCGTGGTCTTCGACTTCATTGAGGACCTGTATGACTTGTTGGCCTTTTGGATGAGCCCGGAGTTCGGCTTCGTGGATTTCTTTTTGAGCTTGTAGATGGAGTACTTTCATTTTTTTGATGGCTTCCTCTTTATTGAGAAAAACAAATCTTTGTGCGATGAATTCTGTGATTTGAGGGAGATATTTCATGTGTTTTTTATTTTGTATCAAGAAAATGGATAAGTCAAAAAGAGGAGGTATATAGCTTGAATTGACAATAATAAAATCGGTTTATAAAATTGTTTCGTAATCGGAAAAGAATGAAAAAATTTATAAGTTTGGGATTGGGACTTGTTTTTATATTTTTGCTTATAGGAGAATCATTTGCCGCTGTGCAGAGATTTGTGCCTCGCAGATCTGTAGCCGCAAAAGTAGTCAAAATTGACCGGGAAGAAATCTGTGGAACCTGGCGGGATCGGTACCGAAAAAACGCTCAAGTGCACTGCGAAAAAGAACGAGAGACCAAAAGAAAACGAACTCGCGAATACAAAAGCGATTATCTCCAGCGGATCAAACCCAAAAAAGTCTACATGCCTCGAAGAGTTCAGCGGCGGGTAGGAGCTTACAAAACAAGAAGCAATCAGAATCGGCGAGTAAATACTCCCAAAAAATATTACCTTCATTATGGGTTTGTCGAACGTCCAAAAAAAGAAAAAAAAGATGATAGTTTCAAGACTTCAGCCCCAAAAAGAAAATATCGGATGAGTACGACAAAGCGATTTTATTCGCACTATGGTTTTATCAAGCATCGGGAGAGATGATTCAATGGACAATGAATCAGCCTTCGCCTCCCCCTGCACCAAGGTTTCGGAGGACAGGAAGGCTTCGTCGGGCAGGCAGAGAGTAAAGAATAATTAAGAAAAAGTCTCTTGAAATTCCGATCTTTTTTTTCGTCGACATTTTACTCTCCCTTTAGCAAAGAGAGAACTGAAGAATAAAGAGGGGGTAGGTAGAAGTTATTTCAAAAAACTCACACACGTCTTTACTTCTTTTTTTGACCCAACAAAGATCGGGGTTCTCTGATGGATTTCTTTGATTTTGGTTTCGAGGATTCTTTGGCCTTCTTGATTACATGATGATCCGCCGGCTTCTTCCATCACGAGAGAAAAAGGCATACATTCAAAAAGCAATCTTAATTTGGCATCCGGGTATTCGTTGTCCTGAGGGTAGCTAAAAATCCCTTCGCCTTTCGAAAGAATGTGATGAAGATCCGGCACCATCCCACCAGAATACCTGAGTTTTCTCCGATTATCGAGCCAGTGGAGGACTAGTTTGTGATATTTTTCATTTTCTCCTGTAGCGCGCAGGTTGCCTGGGGCGAAGTATTTGGTTTTATCTTTGACCGTGAGGTTTTCTCGGGCAAGAGTAAATTCTCCGACGTCGTTGAGTTCAAATTCATGTACCCCTTTTCCTTGGATCGCAATCACAAAGATCACACGAGGTCCATAAACCGAATAACACGCGGCCTGTAGATTTTCACCCGTTTGGCCAATAAATTCATCGCCTGCCCAGATCCCAAAAATTGATCCGATAGCCAGATTTGCATCAACCAGAGAGCTTCCGTCGAGGGGATCATAGGCAACGGCGTATTTACCTCGAGGCGCGGAAAAAGACTTGGATTTATCTTGTTCTTCGCTAGCAATGAGCGCTGCGAGTTCTGATTTTTCCAGCTCTTTTTCAATAATTTTGTCTGCCATCACGTCGAGGGCGAGCTGTTCTTCGCCCTGGATATTTTCGCTTCCAGCCAGTCCGGTGTTTCTCGCTCGGATGGAGAAGTTGATATATTTCACTGATCGAGCGATGTGGTAGAGCAGGGATCTTAGCTCATTGGACACGCCTTTTTCGCGGAGGAAGTGGTTGAAGGAAGTCATTTCAATTATCAATTAACAATTAGCAATGATCAATTTAGGTTTTAATTTTTAATTTTCAATTTTTTTTGATTTTTAATTTTTTTGCCCTAAATTCAAGATTCAAACTTCTAAATTCAAATTCATGAAATTACCAAGTTTTTCACTACCGGCGAGTGATGGAGAGATGTATACCGAAAAAGATTTCTCCGATGGAACTTTTATAATCTATCTCTATCCGAAAGATATGACTTCTGGGTGTACGATTGAGGCACAGGATTTTCGAGATTTACAGGGTGATTTTGAGAAGCTTGGGATAAAAGTTTTTGGACTTTCTAAAGACAGCCTCAAATCCCACAATAAGTTCTGTGAAAAAGAAAGTCTCAACTTTCTATTGCTCTCTGACGAAGACTGTGATCTCATCAAAAAGATTGGATCTTGGGTCGAAAAATCAATGTACGGACGAAAGTACTTCGGCATAGATCGATCAACTTTTGTGATCAAGAATGGGAAAATTTTGCATGAATGGCGTAAAGTGAAGGCCCGAGGGCATGCGGAGATGGTTCTTGAGTTTTGCCAGAAAATAATGGTATGATAGAATATATAGATTTTGAGGATTCTGATTTTTGAGTAGCCTGTTGGATGATGCCTTTTGAAGTGGATATTCAGACTTTTTTGCCAGATCAAAAATTACCCGACCCCCTTATTTTGGCCGAACAGGCGCATGAGACGAAAATCGTCGAAGTTGTGACAGGGAATGAGGATTTATCAGTTTGTGATGGGATGTGGACCCGGAATTTGGATTTGGCCCTTGGGATTCGGACGGCGGATTGTGCGCCGATTGTTTTTTATGACAATGAGAAATTTGGGATCTTGCATGCGGGGTGGAGGGGCTTGTGTGGAGGGATTTGTGAGCAGATGATGGAGATATTTAACGTACAGACGCCCCGACGGGGCGTCTGTACGGATAAGGAATTAAAAATTTTTGTGGGGCCGATCTTGCCGCAATTTGAGATTCAGCGGGATTTTTGTTATGAGGCGATTTATGAGAAGTTTGGGGACCAATTTTTTAATACTTCAATGCTTGTGCCAGAAATCCCTCACCCCTCCGGGGAGCTCCCTTTTTCAAAGGGAGCGAAATCAGAAAAGGTGATTTTTGATTTTGAGGGAGCGATTCGATCGGTTTTACCACAGGCAGAGTTTGATGGGCGTAGTACTTTTGAGCACACGGATTTGGCGAGCTGGCGGCGGGACAAAAATAGTTTGCGAAATGTCACTGTTGTAAAAAAAGCTTAGGATCAAGATTTACTTGGCATCCTTTTTTGACTTTTTCGAGAGCTTGTTGATAGGCAGATTGGTGTGTTTGAGATGTGTTTTTATCCACTTTTCCATCGCCATCTTCATCCAAAAATTCTTGAGTTTTTCCGCCTTGGAGAACATCTTGTTCAGAGATAGAAAGTCCTAAAGTATATCCAATTCCTCGTGATTCTCTAAATGTTACCTTAAAAGCACTTCCTTTATAAAGCATATCGACGGATTGCTGGGTGAATCTTGTACTTGTGTTCCATACTACTGTTTTTGATACTCCCTGAATAGTAAGGCCCATGGCGGTGTTTTTTATACAAGTTACTACTTTTTGAACTAAAGGGTCTATTGGAGGTGTTTCAGTCGCACTTTCGGATTTGGTCGGAAATAGTGGGGTTGCAAGTAAGGAGAGTGAGAGGGTGGCCGGGATTAATTTTTCTTTAGTCATAGTATTTTAAAATATATACTACTTATAATAAAATATCAAATTTTGTCAATTTTTTTTTAAATTGCGGAATTCAGAATGAAAAGTAAAAGTAAAATTACCGATGAAAAAATTCAAAACCATCTCCCGAGAAATGCTGATCACCTCCAAGTACTCTCCGGTGGAGAAACAGATCGTGGAGCTCCCGAGTGGAGAAAAAAAAGAATGGTATATCAATCAGAGCAATGATGCGGTGATCGTGGTGCCCTTTTTACGTTCTGGAGAATTGCTCATGCAGCGGACGTACAAGCACGGAGCGGGGGAGATTATCACGGAGGTCTGTGCGGGGTTGGTCGATGATGGGGAGGCGCCGATCGAGGCGGCTGCTCGAGAACTCCTCGAAGAGACCGGGCATGCGGGGCAACTCGAAAAAATCGGGGAGGTTTATTCCAACCCAACTGGATCGATCATGAAGTATTATTTTTTCATCGCGCGGGATTGTGAGAGAGTAGGGGAGCAGGAGCTAGATGAGGCCGAGCAGATTGAGACTTTTACCGTCCCGGATATCGAGGCCGCCAAAAAACTCCTCCAGGAGGAGGGGATTTATACGTCTTCAGCGACGATGGCAGCTTTTTCAATGATCAATTAACAATCTTCAATTATCAATTTTGGAAAAGGGCGTTGCCGATTCGGACAATATCGATGCCTTCATCGAGGGCGATTTTATAGTCCCGGGAGGTGCCGGCGGATATTTTTCCGTTTGGTAGATATTGATCACGGAGGGATTTGAGAGCTTGAAATTCTTTTCTTTTTTCAGTTTCTGTGAACTTGCCTGATCCCATAGCCGAGAGACCGAGGATATTGATATTTTTGAGATTTTTTATTACTTCCAAAAATTGGGGGAGTTCTGCTGGGAGGAGACCCTGTTTTTCGGAGGCTTGAGAAATATTAACTTGGATGAATACAGAAAAATCCCCCAAACCCCCTTCACAAAGGGGGCTTAAGATTTGTGCATGTTTGAGATGGTACAAGCTGTGGATGGCCGAAGTATGGCTGGCGATTTCTTTTAATTTCCGAGATTGGAGGTTGCCGATGAAGTGGATTTTTTTTGGGGGGAGTGATTTGCTTATCAGTGGTTCGATGCGGTTCTCTCCTAGGGCGAGGAAGGAGGGTTCATCTTTAATTTCTTCTAGGATCTGATGAGTCGTCTCGGCATCGAAGTATTTTGTGACGACGACGACCTGGGCGCCAGATTGTTCAACTTTTTTAAAAATATTTCGATTGATGTTCATTGTTTTTCAGATTATTTCCCAAAACTCTGCCAATAATCAATCTCAGCATCTTTCTCTGAGTTCTCCACCATCGGAAAATCGAGATTTTGGAGTTTTGTGTTGGCGTCTTTGAGTTCGGTGAGGACTTGATCTCGATCTGTATCGGTGATCTTGAGGCTCTCTCGGACGAAGTTGCCTCGGTAGTCTGGGGTGAGGAATTCCAACACAAAATTTTCAGCTTTCCAACCCAGATTACTCACATTTCGTGCCAACAGATCATAAAAAACTAACTGACGCCAGAGGCGCTCGTCGGATTCTATCTTTTTTGGTTTCCCGGTTTTGAAGTCAATGAAGGTGGCGGATTTTCCATCTGCTGAAAAATCAATTTTATCCACTTTCCCGGTGACGGGGATGCCTTCAATTTTGAGTCCAAACTTCCGGAAATTAAATTCTAATTCGGCCTTTGGATGAAATTCTTCTTTTCTCGCGTCAAAGTAATTACCCAGGATTTCTTTTCCGTGGTGGAGGGCGTTTTTATATTCGACGGAGGTGAGATTCTGCCGTTTGAGAGAGGTCTCAAATTGTTCGAGCAGATAGGATTTTTCTGGTAACTTTTCCATCACTTTAAACTGCTCAAAAAAGTGCTGCAACGCTTCATGGGTGGCGGATCCAAACCCGAGGAATTTATTTTTTGGGGTCGGGATGCGGAGGAGATTGAGGTAGAGGAATTTCCGAGGACAGTCGATGAAGTTCTGGAGACTGGTGGCGGACCAGACGTAATTTTCGGCCAATTTTTTTAGAATTGCTTTTTCATCATTGGTCAGGAGTGGCGTCTCTGGGGTGCTAAAAAATACAGGGAGCAATTCCTGGGCTTTTGCATGCAAGGTTTCGGTCTCCAGTTCTTCACACAGCTCATCTGGGATCTCGTGCCAGAACTGAGAAGGGACGCGATCTCGTCCAGAGAAATCTTTCTCGGCGTGAGAGAGGATGATTTTCTTTTTTGCCCTTGTGAGCGCGACGAAAAAAAGCCGTCTTTCATCTTCATTCACATCATGATCCTGGACAAAAAGTTCAGGAAGGGGGAGACCCATTTTTTTTCTCGGGTTGCCCCAGATTTTGTCGAGCAGACCGGGGATGAAGACCACTTCAAATTCCATTCCTTTCGACTTATGTGCGGTCATGACCTGTACGGCGTGCGCATCGGTGGGGGTCGGATCTGGAAAAATAGGGATGTTGAGTTCTTGGTGGAGGTGGATTTTTTCGAGGATTTTTTCCAGGCGAAGTTGGGAAACATCGCCTTCCGTTGTATTGTTTTTTTCGATCCATTCGATGAATTTCCTGATTTTGAGGAGGTCGGGGATACGGGTTTGGTTTTCTTCTTTTCCCAGATATTTGGCGAGTCCAGATCGGTGAAAAAGTCGCTCGGCGATGATGTGAGGGGGCAAATGAAAAAGTTCTTTCTGGGCGTTTACAAAGAGTTGGTGAATTTTTTCAAACTCGGAACTCGGAACTCGGAATTCGGAATAGTTACTACTTGCTTCTTGCCCCTTACTTCTTACTTCTTCATTCAACACCTTGGACAACCCTTTCCTCCCGCCTTCTGTGGCAATCGAGAGTTCGTAGAGTTCATGGGCCGAAATATCAAAAAATGGAGCGTGCAGTAGCTCATAAAACTCATGATCGAGCGTGGGATTATCAAACACTCTGATCATCTGGATCAAAAATTTCACATGAAGATCTTCAAAGATGTTCTCGGCGATCTTGGTCGAGACGGGGATATTGAATTTTTGAAGAAATTCGGCGATTTCTTTTACTTCTTTGTTTTCTCGGACCAGGATGGCGATCTCTGCAGGTTTGGTGCTGGATTTGATTTCTGATTGGATCTTCTCCGCGAGGAAGGTGAGCTCAGAGAATCGAGCCGGGAGGACGGCTTTTTTTATTTTTCCTATTTCTTTTTGATTATCGCCGGCGGCGTGGAGCATTTTTTCATGGTCGATTCGTTCGAGATTTTTTGCCACACTGGCGAAGGCCGCATCGAGGACTTTTTGGCCAGATCGGTAGTTCTGCGTCAGTGAAATCATCTCCGTGGATGGGAAATGCTTTCGAAACTCCAGGATGTTCTCCAGACTGGCGCCCTGGAACCGATAGATGGATTGGTCATCATCTCCCACGGCAAAAAGATTGGGATCCTTAAAAAAATCCGTGAGCTGCCAGATGATTTGGTTTTGTGCAGAATTCGTATCCTGGTATTCATCGACGAGGATAAATTGATGTTTTTCTTGAAGGTCAGATTTGAGACTCGGATCTTCGTCTATTTTTTTGATCACCCACTGGATCTGATCATCAAAATCATAAAATCCTTCTGAATAAAATTTTTGTTCATAAGCTTTCCAGAGATCAACCAGTTCGTACATTTTTTCCACTTTTCCATCAATTTTTTCTCGGGCGGCGAGTTTGAAGTCGCCCTTGCGACCGTACTTGGTGTCTTTTTGATAGAAGTTCGATGGGTCGGACTCTAGTCGTTCTTTCTCCTGTGGAATAAGTTCTGCTTTGAGTTGGTCGGGGGTGATATTTTCACGTTTGAGATGGGAGATCGCCGAAAGAAAAGAAAATTGCCAGAAATAATTGTCCCCAAATGGTTTGAGGTGTTTCCAGTGGTGGGCATCGATGATTTTTCGGAAAGTGAGGGCTTTGTCGAGGTCGTCGGCAATTTTTAGTTCGTTGATGGTTGTACCAGAAACCCCTCTGTTCTGGTCTTTTGAATCGTGTCTCCCAAACCCCTCTTTCATATCTTTTTCCTTAGTATCTCCCCTTGTCAGGGGAGAAGGGGAGCGAAAAAGCTCTGGATAATCTTGGATGACCTTTTCACAAAAAGCATGGAAGGTCGTGATTTGGACTTTGTACGCGAGGGGACCGATCCACTTTTGCAATCGGTTTCGCATCTCTACACTGGCACTATCGGTAAAGGTCAGACAGAGGATGTTTTCCGGGTTCGCATCGGTTTCATTGAGGATATTCGCAATTCGGGCGGTGAGCATCTGGGTTTTTCCCGTTCCTGGACCTGCGATCACGAGTACCGTACCGAAGATTTTTTCGACGGCTTGGCGTTGAGCGGTATTGAGGTTTTTGAGGAAATCTTTATCGTGGGGCATATGAGGCTTGTGTTTATCATTTTTACACTTTTTTTGGCGGGATGCGAATTTTTATCAAATTCTGAATTGCCGGAGACAGAAGTAAAAGTTGGTAATCAAACTTTCACAGTAGAAATAGCTCAAACTCTAGAAAACAGAAGAAAAGGGCTCATGTTTCGAAAAAAAATGCCAGAAGATGGGGGAATGCTTTTTATTTTTGAAGAAGAAAAAAGACACGGATTTTGGATGAAAAATACTTTTATTCCTTTGGACATTGTGTGGATCGATGCCGACAAAAAAATTATCGATGTCAAAACCGTCCCCCCGTGTAATATCCCGGTCTGCCCGGTGTATCATCCAGATGGGGAAGCCAAGTATGTGCTGGAGGTTAATGCAGACGCTCTCCAGGCTGGTCTGGGGGAGATGGTTGATTTTCAGATTGACGACTAGATTTTGTTCTTTTGATTTTTAATCCTGGATTTGTTTTTTCGATTACTTCTGCTTGTTCTGCAGATAATTGGATCATAACAGATTTTTTTTCAGCTTCTTGGTCTAACATCTCATCTACGTCAATAGTGATCATTGGCTGAAAAACAGGGATAATTCTTCGGTATACGGTCCCCCCTTCTTCCTCTTTTTCTTCTCGATAGACTTCCCACTCATCTAATAGATAGGTGGCAAAATCCTTTGAAATTCCGGCTTTGTCGTCATAAATAGTTTTTCGGGCTATTTCACCTGGTTTTACCTCTCCGGACAGGAGAGATTCTTCATCAATTTTAAAAACTCTAAGGGCCTGAAGAGCAATTTGGGCAGCATTATTATTAAAAGGATTTTTATCCTTATCTTTATTCCATTGTTTTCTATTTTCTAAAACAGTAGATATGACTCGTAGAACTAAATATTTTTTATTTCGTTCAGAGAGGTTGTTTCTTACTTCAGCATAACAGCTGTCGATCGATTCATTTGGATCTTTTTTAAAGTGTCTGGAGGCACTTTTTGGAGGGAAATATCCTTCTGAGATATTTATACTAGAGTCTAGGATTACAATCTCCACACTTTTTTCTAGTTTTTGTTCCAAAGGATTGATGACGTGTTCCCAGCCAGATTTACGAGTCACTCTTTCGATGTTTCCGTCTTCATCATACCGAATTGTTTTTCCTTTTGCGTTATTTAGTTGTCGTATGGCGGATCCGGCATAATTTTTTTCTGCTTGATTTCGAACTCTTTTTAGTCTCGGAGGGAATCCATGATAATGGGTAAAGTTAACGATATCGGCAAAAATTCCCATTCCAATTTTTTCAGCTTCTTCTGCCCAGTGCGAGGGAACATCTTCATTTTTGAGAACTACACGACAACCTTCTCCATCGGGAATTATAACTCCATTGATCCTTTTGGATCCTGAATGTAAAAAATGAAATTTTATTTCAGAAATTGGTTTTTTCCCATTTCGGGGAAGGATAGAAAAATGAATTCCTGCAGGCTCAAATTTGGTTTGTAATTCAGCAATTAGTTTGTTGCGAAGTGGTTCTGTAGATTTTTCCCAAAAAATATTCCACCAGTATCCTTTTGTACCATTAAAATCTTGATCCCATTGGCCTTGGTGTCTTTTTAGAATCCTTTGAGATTTAGCAAATTGTTCAAATATTTCATTTTTTTCCATTTCAAAATCAGCAATTTCTGCTTCAGCTGTGCTTTTTTCTTGAGCTTCTTTTTTTTGCGTGGTAATTGCTTTTTGTAATTTTTTTATAAAAGCAGCCAACTCTCTTTTTAATTCGCTATTTGATGCCGTGACGTTTAATTCTAGAGAAGGGAGCGATACTTCTATTGTGTCTCGAAAAAGAAAATCTGGGGGAAGATTGGCTTCTGCACAGACTTCATCCGAAAAACGAAAAGTAAGACGATTTTCTGTTGCCTGCAAATCAACAATAACCGCTAGTGGGTTATGTTCGTGCATAAGGAGTGCAATAGCCAGATGTTCTTCATCGAGATTTTCAGCTAATTCTTGAGCCGCCCTGTTTTCAGACAGTGCCTGAGCGGCTTCTCGAGCTTTTTTTAGAACGGCTGCGGTGTCTTCAGATGTTTCTCGGGTACTGGTTTTCACTGCTTGAGTTCCATTTTTTTTAGAAAAAGAGGCCATAAATCCACTGGTTTCTGGATAGGCCTCTCTGGAGGCACTGGCATCCGGGGCAAAACGGAAGCTCAACTTTCTTTTGTTTCGAGTCGTTCCACAGGCTTTTAGAATTTCCGGAGAAAGAATAATTACTCCGTCATATCCAATTTCTTTTATAGGTTCCCAGTTACCACCTTCTGCTTTTACAAAAAGACCAATATTTTCTCTTTCTTCTTGAGCTTGTGCCCAGTTCTCAACTTGAAAAGTGTTTGGTTGTCCTGAGCCAGTAGATACATCAGGAGTCATAAAAGGAACAATCTCTCGAGTCAAAACAGGAGTTGTGGCACGAGAGCGAGGTAGAGGAGACGCTTCTTTTTTCTTTTTTCTGTTCGATCTTTTTTTGTTTTCTACTTGAATTGTTGAGAGTGGTGCTTGGGCCAGAAATTGTCGGAGCTCATTGGGGACATTGGCCATCCCATCCCAAAAGTACAAAAAAGCTTTTCTGGTGTCAGATCCGGGGAGAGATAGTAGTTCTTGATTTTTTTGGCACCAAAACATCCAGAGGGGATGGAATTTTTCTTTTGTAAAGTGATCTCTCACCGGAAAACAACAAGTGAGTTCTCGAAAAAGTAAGTGAGATACTTTTTCTAATACTTTTGATTCGTGTAAGGGGCCATAAAGTTTTTCGCCATCTGTAGATAGAGATTCTGAAAAACTGCTAAGAAATCTTTCGTCAGTAGCTTCTGCTGGTATAGCTAAAATAGGGGTAGTTTGTTCAGGATTAGCTATTTGATAGGCTTTGTGATAATCAGTTAGCTCTGTCATAATCGCACTAAAAAGTTTTGCAAGTTTTTCTACTTCTTCTTTTTTTGAGTTGGGGGGATAGGCTAGATAATAAAAGGTGGCAAACACATCATTTAGTCGATCAGTAAAAAAAGGGAGAAGTTTAGATTCTTCTAACATTTTTTTTAATACTTCAAAGTTAGCTTTTTCTGTTTTTTCAGTCACTTTTATCATAAGAGTTTTTACACATCCTATAATTTTATCCATAGTCGCTAGGGCCCATTCTTGTCTTTGTTTAAATTCAGGGTAGTTAACGCCGAGTTCTCTGGCGAGTTCTTTGGGGCAGACTGCTGCCAATTGATTTTCAACGCATTTTTTTGTTCTTTTTTGGCAAGCTTCTGCTTGATTTGGCCTTTTTTGAGTTGGAGGAGTAATTATGCTTTTTAGATTTCGAGGAACACCTCCCAATATGTACTCATACATTTTTCGAGCGGGAGACTGTGGATCACTGAGAGCCTCCTGATGTTGTAGGGTAAATTCTTTCCAAACGGCTCGATAATTTTTATTATTTCTGAGTTTTTCTGCCATAGAGAGAGCTGTGTCAAGCTCTCTCAGGAAGTGATACTTGAGCATCTGAGCAAATTGGGGAATTCTGTCTGCACTTCCTTTTTCGATAAAGGTAAGTAATCGAAAATCAATGGCAGGATTTCCAGTAAATAACTGTGCTATATCTTCTCCTGAGACTTCATGGACTCTTTTTAAAAAAGCATCTATTTCTCTAGTGTTTTTGGTTACTCGTTTCCTTTTTTTTGAAGAGATATTTTCTCCAGTCCCTGTAAAAAATGGATGCGTTCTTAGTTTGACAATATAGTCTTTTTCAATTCCTTCAGGAAAAATGACTTCTAGAGGGGTTGTGAGTGGTTTATCTTCGGCATCAAGCTCAAAAGGTATGCCTCTGATATCTATCAGTTTTCCTTCTGGGGTGATGAAGCCATTTCCTATTTTTAGTCTTAGATTTTCTAATTGTTTTCTTTTACTTCCCAGAGTACTGTTCCATTCATTTCCCAAAAACAAAAGTCCTTTTTCTAGTCTGTCCAAATTATCTAAATCTAAAAAAAATCGGATCGTTTCTTCTGCAGAATATTTATTTCTTCTTGGATCATATGGTTCTCCGAGGTAGGGGAGAGGGGATTTATAAAAAAAATCTCCCCATTGTTCTATGGCTAGAGCTTTTTGATCTTCGAATTTTTGATGTTCTGCTGCTGTGAGTCCAATAGAAAGAGCTAATTCTTTTGAATCTATTTCGGGAGGGGCCTCCATCTCTGAGGTTAGGTTGATTGGTTTTTCCTTCATACTCTTTGTAGTTTTGCCCCTTATAATCCAAATTAGCGGTTTGTCAAATAAAACAAATGTGTTTTTGGGCTATTTTTTTTCTTAAAAATATAAGTATGTTTGATGAGTTCATGACCAGAAATTTTATTTTGACCGTAGTTGTCTTTTTGCTCAGTGTGGCGGTTTTTTATGTGACCGTGACCCAGCTGGACCCGCTGGGAGAGCAGCGTCATGTGGCTTTTTTTGCTTTTTTTCTCTCCATTTTTTGTGGGGTGACGGCCTTTTTTACGTTCTTTTTTTTCTTCCTCCACGAGCTGATGGCTCAGCGAAAACTTGGTTCTCGACAATTTTTAATCGCCATGAGGAGGGGGCTGTTGTTAGCTGTTTTTGTAGTAGTATTGCTGCTGCTTCAACTTTTTCGGATGTTGGGACTTTTTGAATTTGCGATGTTATCGACCTTTTTGATTTTGGTGGAAGTGATTTTTTGGAACTCGGAAAAAAAGTAAAATTGCAGATTTCAGATTTTTAAATTTGGGGATTTGGATTGTTTGTTTGACTCATGATAAAAGATAATTATACCTCAGCTATCTTTTTTATTGCCTGTCCGCCGACTTGTCTGTCGAAGTCTGGATTTAAATCTCGAAATTGACAAAGACTGAAGTTTGAGAGAAAAAAAGTATTTACTACGTAGGTGGAATCATTCATTATTAAAAAGATGAAATACACAAAAATTGTGGCGACGGTTGGACCAGTCTCAGAAGACTTCGAATCTCTGGAGCGGATGGCAGAGACGGGGGTGAACGTTTTTCGTTTGAACTTCTCTCATGGGACGCACGAATGGCATGGAGAAGTGATAAAACGAATAAAAAGGTTGAACAAAAAACTTACTCATAATGTAGCCGTTATGTTGGATACAAAAGGTCCAGAAATTCGGACTGGAGACCTAGAAGTCCCGATTGAGCTCAAAAAAGGAGCTGAGTTAGTTCTGACTATTTCTCAATTTGATCCTAAAAAAGAACAAAAAGTGGCTGTAAATTATGATGGTTTTATTAACGATGTGGAAGAAGGAGAGAAGATTTTGGTTGATAATGGAGTGATGAATTTAAAAGTGAAAAAAAAGACAAAAACCGACATTATTTGTGAAGTTTTGGACGGAGGACAACTGACCTCTCGGCGTCATCTCAACCTCCCGATGAAGGATGTTTCTCTGGCTTCCATCACTGAAAAAGATTGGAAAGATATCAAGTTTGGGGTGGAGATGGGAGTGGATTTTATTGCGCTGTCTTTTGTTCGACGAGCGGATGAGATTCGAGAGCTCCAGGACTTCCTCAAAAAAGAAAAAGCCCACATCGACGTGATTGCCAAAATTGAAAGTTTCGAAGCGACGAAACATTTGGGGACTATTTGTGAAGCAGCGGATGGCGTGATGGTGGCACGAGGGGATTTGGGGGCAGAGATTCCTTTTTCTCAGGTACCAAAGGTACAGCGAGAGATTATTGATACGGCTAAAAATTTCCAAAAACCAGTGATCGTGGCGACTCACATGTTGGAGTCCATGATTCATCATCCGATTCCAACTCGGGCGGAGGTGACGGATGTGTCGACGGCGGTGTTTCAGCGAGCTGATGCGGTAATGCTCTCAGGAGAGACGGCCGGTGGAGAATACCCGCTCAAAGCCGTGGCAACGATGGCCGAAATAGCGAAAGAAACAGAAAAAGAATACATGGATACACGGACCATTCGAGATCTTCCGGTGGATTCCGATCGAGGGGCTTTTGCCAAACTATCAACTCGGTTGGCGGCGGCACTCGATGATGTGATGGCGATTGTTGTGATCACTCGGAGTGGATACATGGCCAACTTGGTTTCCAATTTCCGACCAAAGGTGCCAATTTTTGCTTTTACCAATGTGCCTTCTACGAGGCGTCGAATGCAAATACTCTGGGGAGTAGAGAGTTATCGGATACAGTTTTCTTCAGATCCAGAAAAAACCATCGCTCGAGCCAAAGAAGAGTTCCTCGACAAAAATCCAGACTGGAAAGGGAAAAAGTTTGTGCTGGCAGCGGACTCGATGGTGGATGGGAAATTTGTACCGACGCTGCAAATCAGGGAGTTTTAGGGATTGTATCTTAGGTTTTAGAAGCAAGGAGCAGGGAGTAAGAAGCAAGGTGATTTGTAATTAAAATTGCAATTTTAATTTTAAAATTCTATTTTTCCCTTGCTTCGTGCTCCTTACTTCTTAATTCTTTTTTAAAATGGTGCTTTTACACTCAAAAGAAGGCCTACTCGGAACTTCGGCTCATGACTTCACTCTTCCGGGGATTGATGGGGAGGAACATTCATTGGATTCTTTTTCTGAGGCAGAGTTGCTGGTGATCGTTTTCATGTGCAATCATTGTCCGTATGTGCTGGCCGGGCTCGATCGACTCAATGCCTTGTCGGAAGAATTCAAAGATCGCGGGGTTCAGTTTGTCGGAATCAATCCCAATGATGCGGTGAATTATCCGGATGATTCTTTTGAAAATATGAAGAATTTATCGATCAAATTTCCATACCTCCGAGATGAATCACAAGAAGTAGCTGAGGCATACCAAGCCGTGTGCACGCCGGATATCTTCGTCTATGATCAGGATCGGAAGCTCGCTTATCACGGGCGAGTAGATGATAGTTGGGATGACGCGTCAGCAGTGACGAAGCGAGATCTGGCAGCCGCTTTGGAAAAAATTTTGGTGGGAGAATCTATCCCGGCGGAAGCACAAGAGGGGAGTATGGGGTGTTCGATTAAGTGGAAGTGATTCAATTATCAATTAACAATGATCAATTATCAATGAATAATGAATTAATAAAATTCCATAACTGAAGATTGATAATTGAAAATTGAAGATTTTTTATTTTTCAACTCTGATTTCATGTCCTTCGCCATCTTTGCTGCCGTGTTTTCTGCCTTTCTTCATCCCTTCATGGCGAGCGCGGCGAAGCGGGCAGCACATCCTTTGACCGTTAATTTTTTAGGGGCTTGTATCGCAGGGGTAGTATTTTCATTTTGTTTTTTTGATCAGAGTTTTTGGGAACGATTTTTGATCCATTGGCCTTTAATTTTTTTATCCGGTTTTTTGCACATTTTTTATGTGAGTATTTCTCTTAGTTTGATTGCTCGTCATGACTTTCAAGTGCTTTATCCACTGACGAGACTTGCTCCTGTAGTTATTTTGGTGGGAGAGATGATTTTTTTTGGGACAGAATTTTTATTAGTTCAAATTTTGGGGGTATTCAGTGTCGTAGCGGGGGCTTTGTTTTTGGGATTTGATCACAAGATTGCCCATGTGCGGACACAAGTTTTTTTAGGTGTTTTATTTATTACTTTATTAGTGGCCGGATTTCATCTTGTGGATAAAAAACTTGTTCAATATTTTTCAGCGGCAGAGATTTGGGCCTTGATTTTTACGCAGCTGCCTTTTCTCAGTCTTATTCTTATCAAACGAAAAAAAGAAGCGATTAAGGATCTCAAAAATTGGAAAAATACATTAATTTACTCCTTTGCGATGATTGGGACGTGGTATTTTGCGGTTTTTGCATTGAAAGAGCTCGATGCGGCGGTAGTGGCTTCTCTTCGGAATTTATCAATTCTTTTTGGGGTCTTTTTGGGAGCTCACCTCTTCGATGAGGGGCATCGATGGTTGCGTTATGCGGCGGCAACTCTGATTGTGATGGGAGCAGCGTTGGTAGTGGTTTAAATTTTAAGAATTTACAATTTTCCATTCTTTATTGTCGAGTTTTTGTTGAGCTATAATATCAATTTGTTTGTTGATCTCTATCTTGATTCTTTTTATTTTTGGGATTGCTAAATAAATCATAGATATATAGAATGAGGACATAATTCTTAACC
>CAYFMH010000026.1:0-19481 GCA_964344165.1 uncultured Candidatus Peribacteria bacterium
GCAATCCACAGTAAAACCTTATAGCATGGGGAAAAGTAATTTCCGGATTCACGGAAGAGAGCGTTAGATCATAGGCTCTTTTTTGTGTTTTGTGGACTGCACATTTACTGAAAAGTAAATGTAAGAGAATATTAATTGCTGTACTAAATAAGTTTTAATTCAAAAATTCATTTACTTCCGCCTTAGTTCTAGGAATTTCAACGTCCCGAGGTTGGCGTTTATCAGTAGGGTCTTTCATAAAAACAAACTGTCCATCGTCCATATATCCTACTTTGTGCCCACCGGCACAAGATTGTAAATAATACTGCCAAGTCCTATAGGCTATTTTTTCATCAGAGCCATCTGATTTAAAGGCTTCTTTTGCACTTTTGCAGGGAGTTATTATGGCATTTCTTATCATACTCAAAGCAGATGTTTTATCCCGAGGATAAACATGTACCAATCGGTCTCGAAAAACAGTCCCTTTTGTTCCTAGTGAAGCATGTTGGTCAATAATAGTTTGTCTAACTTCTGAACTAAAAGCACCCCTCAAAAATAACCATGGAGAAATTTCACCTAAATGCATAGTTTGATGCCCTTCGGGAATTCTCAGGCTTTTGGTTAGGTCTTCCCAACCATCCCTGAGGTTATTTGCCCATGCTTCGCAAGTTAAACCATTCATGTACCCCATGCTGTTATCAGCAAATCGAAAGTATAGTCCAGCTTGTTCGGCCGCTCGAATTAAATTTCCTGGTGTTGGAAGAACTCCATTTGGAAAAATGACTTTATCAATCCAGGGGTTAGTTCCATAGTTTAGATTTTTAGTATTGATTGCCTGCATCAGGATAACCCCGTCTTTTTTAACAGCATCCGACTGAAAACGAAAAAAGTCGGGATAATTTTTAGGCCCACCGATGCTTTCTATCATTTCAAAACTCATCATAGCGTCGAGTTGGCCATCCAATTCTCCCGTTTCTTGTAGGTCTCTCCAGTCAGATAAAATAAATCGAACCCGATCAGAAATATCAGCACAAACTTGTTCGGCATATTTTTGTTGTTCTGCTGAAATTGTTATTCCAATAATTTCAACACCAAATCTTTCTACAAAATACTTTGTGGCAGGGCCATATCCATAACCACAGTCTCCCACTTTCATCCCTTCCTGTAATCCCATTCTCCGCCCAGCAACTTCCCAGCAAAGTTTCTGAGCCGTATCTAGTTCAAAAGGGCCATATTCAGGAAGCCAAAAACCACTAGTGTATTTCATGGTTTCTTCTCCTAGCATAGTTCTCATCAAATCATTATCGTAGTCATAATGTCTTTCAGCAATTCGTTTTTGCCCCTTTCTTCGTTTATTTGGATTTCGAAATCTTCGAAAAGCCTGATACATTATCATGTTAGCTTTTTGGCGTGGAGTCATTTTTGGTAAGCGCCCCTCTACCGCGGTTTGTGAAAGACGAAGCATCATTTCTCCTAGGTCTTCTACGTCGTATTCTCCTAACACATAAGAATCTCCAAGAGCCAGAAGTGGATTCTTTGCAAATCTATGATAAAAAGCACGAGCATCTGAAAGCTTGGGGTCGTGTGTGGCATCCCCATTTATTTCCAATTTAGCTGCTTCACAAGCTTCTTTGAACTGTCTTTCTGCACTTTTTAAACTCATCAAAAGTGAGATTAGTCAACGGAGAGAATTTTTCAACACAGAAAATCTTTCGTCAAGAATGGCAGCGCCAGGGGAAGTCGCCCCCTCTCCGCACAAAAAGAACAAGAATGTTCTTTTTTCTGTAAGATAGCGTCCTGCCCATTACTTCTAAACCCCTAAAAAACGCTGATCAAGATCATCAGCGTTTTTTAGTTTTGCTTTCAATTAATGCACCAATCCCTCACTACTAGTCGTTTGATTATCTTCGGTTTCTATTACCTCCTGATTTTCTTCCCCCTCTTCTTCTACCATCCGTGTAGGAGTACTAAATAATTTTTGTTTTAAAGAATTCAGATCGATTCCAATCTCTCCTAATGCTTCCTCAGAAAACTCACTTATATCTTTCAAAAACTGAAGATTTTCAATTTGGTCAGCCGCTTCCGGGTCTCGAATCACTTTTTCGATTACGGTTGGCTTCCTGACATATTCTGATCGATCCTCTATTTCTAATGGACCAGTCCTAGCAGTGTTTTCACGAACAGGAGTCCAACCAGAATTTGATTTTATTCTAGGATCTGGTGCTACTTCATCTGTGTATTGTCTACCAAGGAGGTGTCGATCTATATCAGAAAATTCTGAAGTCTGTGTTCCCAATCGTTTATAATTACGCTCTCTTCCTCTTCTTACTTGATCCTCTCCTCGTCTTTTACCACGTAAAACTTTTTGTCGAATTTTTGATTGTTTTTTATCAGCTTCTGAATGTTTTCTCTTTTCTTCGAGAGCATTTATAAACCAGCTAGCAAATTCAATTCGAGAAATCTTTTGCTGAGGATTAAATCTTTTTGATTTAAAGTTTTCAAACCACCCAGCTCGTTTAGCTGCTACTAATATTGGTGCTAAATCATGTTCGAGTTCGATGTCTTGGAAAGAAGAACGCCGTGATTTTTTGTTTACTTCTAGATCAAAGGTTTTTGCCAGCACCATCAATGCATCTCCTCGCGTTGGTTCTTCATTTTTATCAAAGTCCTGATCAACAAGCCCCATAGTATAAGCCGTATAGATAGAACGACTTACTTTTGTTCTGGTCAATAAAACATTGCTTATTTCTGGTAATTCTTGTTTTTGTAATTTTGCCAGAGAATCCAGATCTTGATCTTGGGCTCGAATAGCCGAATATAATATATCAGTCCATTTTACGGATTCATTGGGATGGAATTGATGATTTTTATCTGGTTTAAGAAGTCCATAAGACATCATTTTTACCATATCTGGATAGTATTTATTGTTTTCAGAAACATCTGTCACATCAATTGTTACAAACTTCTCTTTTAGAACTTTCTTTTTGGCCGAGGCATACCCCCTCCCCTCTCTCTCTTCCGATGATGCTCCCCGCCAGACCACTGGTGTTGATCTTCTCTCTGAAGAAATTTCTTGTAAACGTTTTACAGGCAATCGTCCTGAATGATATCCAGCAAATACCTCCTGTCCAAATTCATTTGTTCTAGTTACCACCTTTCCTGCAATTCCTTTGTTCATTACTACTACCTCTTGCAGAGATTGTTCATAAGCTGCTACTTGATCCAATAATCTTGCGTTATCAACCAACCGCTCTCTGCTTGATCTTCTTGTTTGTCCAGCAACCCTTGCCTTAGCTTTTCCGCTTTTTACTTCAGGGGCTGGCGGATTTTCATCTTCTCGGATAAGAACAACCGACGATTTTCGTGTTTCATCTATATCAGCTTCGACTGGATTAGAAATCGTGATTTTGAAATCTTTATTCAATTCTTCAGTTTCATTATCAATAATAATAATTGAAAAGTATTTTGTACCTGTTTCTCTTTCTGCCCAGACTAAAGTTCCAGAAGTGGTTACATAATTTTCTCCGGCTTTTGCTGTTCCATCAGAAGTAGTATAATCTACTTTTATTTCATTTTTACTTTGTCCAGAGAGATTCACTCCCACCGTTAAAACTTCTGCATTTTCTTCTACAACAAACTCATTTGGGATCCAAAAAACTGGTTTTTCTAAAACGGTTAAAGTAAAAAATGTCTGTGCTGTTTTGTCTCCATCTGAAACAATAAGTGTAATATCCACCGTACCGTATTGTCCCTCTAGAGGAAAAACCCTTATGGTTCTATTCCCCCTTGTTCCCCCAATGCCAATATTTATATTGGGAACCAAATCCGTGTTTGATGATGATTTAGTAACAACTAAGTCTTCCAAAGCTGTTTCTTCATCCGAAATAGTAAAATTAATAATTCCTGTGTCAGTATCCTCTTGAATCGTTTGATTGGCAATGACTGAAATTGTTGGAGCATCATTAACATTGTTAATCGTAATGTTGAAAATTTGATTTAATACTTGTCCTCCATTTCCATCATCAATACTAAATTCAAAATTATCACTACTAGTTTCTGTTCCATTATGTTCATAAATGATGTTATTGTTTTCAATATCTGCCTGTGTAAACGTATCTCCGTCCTCTAACACAATTGTATTTAGTCGAAGTGTTCCGTTTTGAACCGTTGTATTTACTGTATAGGTTAAAGTTTGCGCCGGCTCGTCAATATCGCTGGCACTTAGCTGTGAAGTTGTAATGGTTGCCGTAGCAGCCTCTTCTAAAGTTAGCCCATCATTAATATCCAAAACAGGTTTATAATTTTCTATAGTAACCGAGATATTAAAGATATAGTTCCCAGTAGTTGGGATCGAATCTGTCCCATCAGAAACAATAAACCCAAAACTGTCTGTCTCCGTCTCTGATCCATCATGGACGTAAGCAACCGCTCCTTCGTTGATATCATTTTGAGTGAAAGTGTCATTTGCTACTAAGACCGTCGAACCATTAAGTCGGAGCTCTCCATTAGTTGGAACATTGTTGACAACAGTATAAACAATGTCTGTAACCACCTGATCTCCAGAAGTCAGATCTACATCCTCGATACTCAAATTACTGTTTAAAATAGTAACAGATTCTCCTTGAGTTACTGTAATCCCGGTGTTATTTTCAAGTACGGGAGCATCATTTACCGGAGTTATGGTGAAGTTCGCATCATCGCTTCCAGACAATGGCTCATCATCTTCTCCTGTGAAAATAATAGTTTCTGTTCCGGTCCAATTCTCATTTGGGACAGAAATAGTGGCTACTCGATTTGTAATATCAACACTCAAATCGGTGTTTCCACTGACAAACCAGGAAATTTCAGAGTCCGTATTATCTGGATCTGCTACATAATCATCCAAGCTAATGGCCGTAAATATATTTCCCTCAGCAACTTCTTGATCTGGGATTCCAGAAACCACAGGAACATCATTCACGGCTGTTATATTAAGAGTAATATCATCTAAATCTGTTTGTGCACCCCCGCTACCAGTATTCCCTTGATCATCAGTCCCAATAGTCAAAATATCTGTTCCATTAAAGTCTCGGTTTCCTCGATAGATAATTCCATTAGTATCAGACAAGGTATTATTAAGGGCCGTAATGGTGCCAACAGCTCCAACATGACTGGTGCCATTATTTGAGACATCTTCTACCGTTATCCCTCCGCTTACATCTGTTTTAACTGTGATAACACCACTTGTGGCTGTAAATTGAATTTGGATACTCCCTTCTGCCGCATCAACATCATTCACGCTAATCCCACTCACGACAAGCTCTGTATCTTCATCCACAGTTCGAGAAGCTGGGACTACATTGACTGGTGCATCATTTACTGCCGTCCAGGTCAGATCAAGATTAAGAGAATCCGTTCCATTATTTGAGTCAGTTAAAACAAGTGTTACTTGATCGGTTCCATTATAATTTTGGTCTGGAACAAAGGTGATCGTGTTTCCATCAACAGAAACTACTCCATTATCAAAACCAGTCACACTCCAGGTCAAGTTGCTTGGTCCATCTTCGTTATCGCTCTTATCAGTATCATTGAGACTCAAAGTTAAGTTATTATCTTCATCAGCATTATATGTCGTCGTGAGACCTGATCGAATTTCCGGATTGGTATTTTGGAGCCAATCAACAATCAATCCTGTTTGAGAACTACTTTCATTTGGTGTCCCATCATCGGTCAGAACCACTGTTACTTCAATTTTTCCATCAAAGTTGGTATTCTGTGGATCAAATTCAAATATTCCAGAATTAGCAGGATTCTCAGTAATTGACCCTGCCCATTGTGTATCATTATCTACATTATCATTTGTTACATTTATACTCCAGTTTAAGTTGTTATTTTCTGCATCTTGTGGGTTTCCAAGAGTAGCAAAATCAACAATTAATACCTGCCCAATAGCAATCCCTTGAGAAGAGATATTGGTAAAGCTTGGAGCATCATTAATTGGATTGATAGTAATATCAAAGGTCTGACCTATAATCTGCCCTCCGGCTCCGTCACTCACGCTAAAAACAAAGCTATCAGAAGCCGTTTCACTTCCATTATGTTCATAAGAAATATTATTGGTTCCAATATTAACTTGGGTAAATGTATCTCCGTCTCCCAAAACAGTTGTATTAAGCCGCAATATTCCATTAGTAGGAGCTGTATTCACCGTAAAAGTAAGAGTTTGTCCGCTGTCCTGGTCTGTGGCCTCTAATTCCGAAGGAGTAATATTAGCAGTTGCGGCCTCATCCAAAGTTAATCCTGCATTTGTTGCAATAACTGGAACATAATTATCTACCGTAATAGAAATGTTAAAGGTCGCTTCCGGAAGAGTGATTGTCCCATCTGAAGTACTAAAATTAAAGCTGTCGGTTGTAGTCTCAGAATTATCATGTTCATAAGTTATTTTTTCTCCATCAATATCAGCCTGAGTAAAGGTGTCGTTGACCGCTAATGTTGTCGTCCCATTAAGCTTAATAGCTCCATTTGAAGGAATGGAAGTGAGAGTAAAGACCATATCAGAAGTCGTTTGTTCTCCACTTGTGATATCCGGATCAGTTACTTGGAGAGTGCTATTTACAATAGTTCCAGTTAGTCCCTGCCCTACGCTTAATCCCTCATTGTTAGCCAAAACTGGACTATCATTTTGGGCGACAATATTAATCGTAATCCCATCAGAGTCTGTCTGTGCACCACCCCCTCCACTGTTTCCTTGGTCATTTAAACTTACGGTCAATGTTTCATTCCCAGTTACGTTTTGGTTTGGAGAATAAGTTACCGCATTAACATCGGCCAAAGTTGTGTTAATTTCAGTCAAAGTTCCGGTCAAAGTAACGGTGACACTGTTATTATTCCCAATATTTAATGCAGCCAACCCTCCTACCACATCGGCGACCACCAAAATAGTTCCTTTTGTAACACTCAATGTCACTACCAGATCGTTATTTCCAGCATCATCATCACTCACGCTAATTGTGTTAATTACCAAATCATTATCTTCATTCACATTGATGATTCCTCCTGGAATAGTGTTTACAGGGGCGTCATTAATTGGGTTAATAGTAAGGTTGAAAGTTTGACCAGTGATCTGCCCCCCCGCTCCATCGCCAATACTAAAATCAAAACTATCTCCAACAGTTTCGCTTCCATCGTGGGCATATTGAACATTGTTATTATCAATATCCGTTTGAGTAAACGTATCCCCTTGTCCCAAACCCGTTCCATCATTTCGAAGAGTTCCATTGACTGGGGCGGTTGTAATCGTGTAAGTAAGTGTTTGAGCTGGAACATCTTGATCACTCGCACTCAATTCTAAATTGGAAATTGTATCAATCCCTCCCTCATTTACTGTTGATCCGGTATTGATGTCTAAAGTTGGAGTAAAGTTATCAACTGAAATGGTAATATTAAAAGCGTTGGTCCCGGTAGCTGGCAGTGTCACCGTCCCATCAGTAACTGTAAAGTTGAAACTATCGGCAGTGGTTTCTGTGTTGTCATGAACATAAATAATATTCCCCGCATCAATATCCGCTTGAGTAAAGGTATTTGTGGCTATCAAAATTGTTGTATTTAACTTCAAATCTCCATTGGCTGGCACACTTGATAAAGTATAAACCAAGTCTGAAGCGGTCTGATCTCCACTATCAATATCCACATCTGTCGTTTGAAGGGCACTATTGAGAACCGTTCCAGTGGCACCTTTGTTTACTGCCAATCCATTATTTTGGGCCAATACCGGCGCATCATTGACTCCATTGACGGTAAAGATGGCCGCATCACTTCCAGACAATGGCTCTGCATCCTTGGCGGTGAAAGTAATAGTCTCTGATCCAGTCCAGTTTTCGTCTGGAATATTGATGGTTGCAACTCTGTCGGTAATAGAAACTGATAAATCAGTCGCCCCAGAAGTCGTCCATACGATGGCTGTGTCTGGGTTGTCTACGTCTGCGACATAATCATCAAGCACGATGGTTGTGAAGGAAGCTCCCTCTGTAATAGTCTGGTTTGGGATATCATCTACGACCGGAGCATCATTGTCCTCTGTTACAGTAATAGTAAAGGCTTGCCCCGCAGAAGTATCATCTCCCCCATTAGTTACACCTCCATCATCAGAAAGAGTGATGGTAATATCTGCAAAACCAAAAGCATTAGCAGCTGGAGTAAAGGTAAGATTTCCGCTGGAAGAATCTATGCTTGGAGCCACAGCAAAAAGTCCAGCATTGGTATTATTGATGACGTTGAAAGTGAGGATTTGACCGGATTCATCTGTCGGTCCAGCAGAAATATTTGTTGCCCACCCAACATAGGATTGAGCTCCCGCATCTTCTTCAACTGTTGGTGCAGACCCAAGGGTAAAAGAAGGAGCATCATTTACTGCTACTATTTCTAAGGTCATAGTAGCAGCACTTTCTGAATAAAGCCCTCCATCATATCCTTTCCACTGAAAAGAAGTAGTGCCATTCCAATTTCCATTTGGTACAAAAGCAAGGTTTGTGAAATCCGCTAAGGCAATTTCTTGGTTCCCGGTCACATCTGTTCCGCTTAATTTTAATGTTCCATTAGCTGCCAAAGCAGTGATTTGTATTTTTGTTAAGCTTCCTCCATCCGTATCACTAAAATTATCAGAAAAATTTGTAGCCACAAAAGCAATTGTTGTGTCTTCTAACCCATTTATTGTATCATTAGACACTGTTGGTGCCACATTTGGCCGCCAACTTGTTCTAGCCCAATAAGTTTCCTTATCGGCCGCCTCTGTATACTGAGTAGAAACAGAATTCTCAAGCATATAATCTCCGAAACTCACTGCTCCATAGTTTTCACTCCAAGCAACCCCATAAAAATACCCATCCCCATCAATGTAAACCCCACTACCTGGATCATCATCCCAAGTTCCAAAATGGATCCAACCAATTTGTTCTGACCAAGCTTTTCCATCTAAAACCCCCTCACCATTGCTAATAGATAAAGTAACCCCGCCCGTATCTGGTTGCATTTCAATCCACCCTAGGTTTTCTGACCACATTTGTCCAGAAACCTGTGTGCTAGAGACGGTAATTCCTCCTATTTCATTACTTTGTGCATCCTGCTGCACTCCCAAATTTACATATCCTCCCACAGAATCTTCTGCATATTTTTGATTTCCCATAATGTTTGCCGCATCCACAAACTCCCAAGCAATTAAAGAAAAAACCCCCAAAAAAAAGTGTGTTGGTCGAAATTTTTGAGAGTTTTTCATATTTTAAATAATTTCATGACTAAATACAATCTACCAAGTGTGAATTTTAATATTGTTTCAAAGTTTTTCCAAGAAAATTATCATTTTTTGATTGCCATTTTTTGGAGACTTAGTAGATTGTCCAAAACAAAATGAATTTAGGAAAACATATCTGGCGAAACGGAAAATTAATAAAAATAGATGAAGCTTCTATTTCATTAGTAAATCATGCGCTTCATTATGGGAGTGGTGTTTTTGAAGGAATTCGTTTTTATGAAACAAAAAAAGGACCGGCAGTTTTTCGGTTAAATGAGCATATGGAGCGTCTTCACTATTCAGCTTCTATTTTAGAATTAAAAATTCCATATTCTGTAAAAGAATTAAATCACGATACCATCACGCTACTCAAAGAAAACAAGTTTGTCTCTGGCTACGTTCGACCTGTTTGCATGTTTGGCGAAGGAAAAATGGGGCTCAATCCACATGGAGCTGATATTGAAACTTTCATTGCAGCTTGGCCCTGGGGCAAATATCTCTCTGACGATCCGATCACGGTTGGAATCTCCCCTTGGATTCGAATCCATCCAATGTCTCTGCAATGTGATGCCAAAATCAACGGACATTATGTAAATTCGATCATGTCCAGCCTCTGGGCTCATCGAAAAGGATACCAAGAAGCGCTTCTTTTAGACCATGAGAACAACTTGGCAGAAGGTCCGGGAGAGAACCTTTTTTTGGTAAAAGATGAAAAACTCCTAACTCCAAAACTCGGAACCATCCTCGCTGGGATCACCCGAAAAACCATTATTGAACTAGCTCAAAAAGAACTCGGATTAGATATCACCGAAACCACGCTCACTCCAGCAGATTTATTTGCAGCTGATGAGGCCTTTTTTACAGGAACAGCGGCTGAGGTGACAATCATCAAATCAGTCGATGGCAAACAAATTGGAGACCAATCAAATGTAATTTCTGAAAAATTAAAAAAATTATACCACGAAGTAATTACTGGAGAACATGAGAAATATGAAGACTGGCTGAGTTATTTGAAAAATTAATTTAAGTTATTAGTTTTTAGCTGAGCTATTTAGCTAAATCTTTTTGATCCGATATTGAGCGAAATACTAAAAAGTTTTAAGACTGCTTCGCTTTTTTTGTTTTTTAAATACCAAAAAAAGATGCCCTTCTCCTTGTAGGAAAGACGAAGGGAAATTTAGTCTTAACTATTGTAATCAAAATTTCTAAAGTCTGCTAGGCAAGGGTTCAAAACAAAAAATCTATTTTTTGTTCCTCTCCTTTTAACTCCTTCCTAGCGATAAAAAAACTTACAATAAACACCAAAACTACCTCACTTAATCACTTTTTTAAAGAAAAAATTTTTAACACTTCTTTTTCATAACTTCCCTTGTCATTCCTCGCCTTCCCAAAAACAATTTTTTCAGCTTTCATCTCTGTAAGCGCCAGCTTGCGATCAAATTCCGGAGCACTCAAAAAATCTGCAGAAGACTTATCTGCGTAGAGCAGAGAGACATGCGGAAAATAATTTTCAAATTGATATTCTGAATACTGGGTAAAAGGAATTGTTTCGCAGATTTCTTTGTGGAGATCATACAGCGTATCCGTCATATCATATACTTCCCGAAAAACCACATTTGGAAAACAATTTAAATTTCCCAACACCACTTCAAAACTTGGTGTTTTTTGGCAGATTTCAGCGAGTGTTTTTTCCATAAATTTCACATCATTCCCCTGGAAGTGAACCCCTAACCGCCCGGGAAGTGCCAGCGTGATTTTCATTTCTTTTGCAGAAATCCAGTTCTTTTTTTGTGCGGCAAGACTCTCTAGGCTCAGGCAAACTTCTTTCATTTCTTTTTGAATAGAAGTTGGAATCGGAATTTCGATAAAGTACAAAAAGTCTGGATTAGCCTTCCAGGTCTTGGTCCCAAACTTAGGAGAATGCGTGTCCCAGTTTTTTTGAAATCGTTTTTTTTGAGTGTTAAAATTCATGTTTGTTTTATGCACGTTAGCGTTAAAAATAAATATTTTGCATAATGCGGCAGATCCTCCCGAATACTCGGGATCGGGAGAAGACGTATTTAGGCGGGCGGATTATAAGAGGAAAAAACCAATTTTCAATTTCTAATTTCTAATTTTCAAACAATATTCAAGGTCCAACTTCTAATTTTTTAGTTCTACAAGAGTGTTTTGTTTAAATTTTTTTTGTTTTTAAAATTGAAAATTAAGTATTAAAAATTGTTTAGAAATTGAAAATTAAGAATTGAAAATTAGAAAAACGAAAACCCATAACTGTCTTGCAGTTTTTCGTTTTTCTCCTACAATCCCTCCGATGTCAAAAAAGAAAAAAATTCTCATCATTGGCTCGGGATCATACTGTATCGGAAGCTCGGTGGAATTTGACTGGTGCGGAGTTCAAGTTTTGCGAACTCTTCGCAAGCTTGGACATGAGACCGTTTTTATCAACTCTAATCCGGAGACGGTCTCCACCGATTTCGATGAATGTGATCGACTGTACTTCGAAGAACTGACCGTAGAACGGGTTCTCGACGTTTGTGACAAAGAAAATCCTGCCGGAGTTATCTTTTCTACCGGAGGCCAGGTGGCTCAAAACATGGTCATGGAACTCGAAAAAGCTGGCATTCCACTTCTCGGAACATCTGTTTATTCAATCGAAGCCTGTGAGGATCGAGGGAAGTTCTCTGCTCTTTGTGATGAACTAGATATTGATCAACCAGGGTGGAACAGCTTTTCTCGACTAGAAGATGCTTATGACTTTGCGGAAAAAGTAAGATATCCCGTTTTGGTTCGACCAAGTTTTGTCCTCTCGGGGGCCGCCATGGCAATTGCTACGTGTGAGGATTCGCTTAAAAAATTCCTCGAAACAGCCATCGGAACCTCTCGAGCAGCGGTGGTAATCTCCAAATTTGAAGAAAATGCTAAAGAAATTGAATTTGATGGGGTTGCCCAAAATGGAGAAATTATCTGTTCGGCGATCTCTGAACACGTCGAAAATGCCGGGACTCACTCGGGAGATGCAACCATCATTTTACCCCCTCAGAACCTCTATCTCGAGACAGTGCGAAGGGTTCGCAAAACAGCCCAGCACCTCGCAAAAAAACTAAATATCTCTGGGCCTTTTAATATTCAATTTCTCGCGAGAGAAAACGAAATCAAAGTCATCGAATGTAATTTGCGAGCCTCTCGTTCTTTCCCTTTTGTTTCCAAAGTCTTGGGACAAAATTTCATTGAGATCGCTACTCGGATCTGGCTAGGAGAGACAATCGAACCACAAGAAAAAAACCCTCTCGAGATTCAAGCGGTAGGAGTAAAAGCCGCGCAATTTTCTTTTTCTCGGCTCAAGGGAGCCGACCCTATCCTAGGGGTAGAGATGAGTTCGACGGGAGAGGTGGCCTGCTTCGGAGAAACCGCAGAAGAAGCGTTTCTCAAAAGTCTGATCTCTGTTGGGTTTGTTATGCCGCCAAAAAATTCCAAGATCCTTGTGACGATTGGAAAACTGAAAGAAAAAATCGGTTTTCTTCCCGTTGCAAAGAAACTGCAAAAACTCGGATTTACTTTTGTAGGAACAGAAAATACTTCAAAATTTCTAAAAGAAAATGATATTGAATGCGAAACAGTGTATAAAATCTCTTCTGGACGCCATCCAAATGTTACTGATCTGATAGAAGAAAAGTCAGTTTCATTGGTGATCAACACCGCCAATAAATTTTCTCACGAAGAAATCTCGGATGGATATCTCATCCGAAGGAAAACCGTCGATCGAAATATTCCGTTGGTGACGAACCTTCAGATTGCAAAACTACTCGCCAAAAGCCTCGAAAAATACCCAGACATTTCTCGTTTGGAAGTGTTGAGTTATGAAGAAAGAGCCAAAAAAGAATACTGAAGTTCAATTTAAAATTAAAAATGCAAAACTCAAAACTTTGGATTTTTAAAACTAAGAACTAAAAACTAATCACTAAAATCTACTTTTCGTACCGCACAAAAGGCAAAAGCCCCATAATTCGCGCTTTTTTGATCGCAGAAGCTAATTGTTTTTGCATTTTTAGGCTCACTCCGGTGTGAAAACGACTCTGAATTGATCGATAATAAGTAATGTATTGAGCAAGTAAGGCTGGATCTTTGTAATCAATGTAGGTAATTCCAGCTTTTTGAAACGGGCAGATAAACTTTTTTGGCTTTGGAGGCATTTTTCTTAATTTAAGAAGTAATTTTATAAATTTTCAATTTCTAATTTCTAATTTTCAATTATGGAATAATCTATTTGCTATTTACTCGCTAACTTGTCATCTACTTAGAGATCAAGAGAAGAATCATTGATGATGTCATCGAGTTTTTTGTCCACATCATCTTTTTTGGCTACCTTTTTAGTTTCTTTTGGTGCTGCTTCTGACTTTTCTTCTGCTTTCTTGTTATCAGCCACAGTTTTTATTGTAGAAAGCTTTTCTCTTCCAGAAGGAGTTGTTTCCTTTGCCTCCTTTTTTTCTTCGACTACTTTTTGGCTTTTTCGTTCTTTTTCATACTTAGCTTGAAGATCAGCATATTTTGTCGGAGCTGGTGCCTTCAGATCTACGGTTGAAACCAAAAATCTGAGTATTTTGTTATCCAAATTCCAGTCTTTTTTTAGCTCTTCTAATTTTATAGGATCAATCTCAAACTGAGCCACAAAATAATACCCCCATTTTTGCTTTTTTATCATGTAGGCAAATCCTCGTGCCCCCCAGAGATCCTCGAAGGTGATATTTCCCCCAGCTTCTTTGATCCGTCCTGTGACGGAAGATCCAGTTTGTTTGCTTACCTCTGATTCTTTGAGTTCATTGGTAAAAATGACCATTATTTCGTACTTTTTCATTGGCAAAAGTATATTTTTATGAAAAACGCACCAGACCTTAATTAAAAAAAAGCATTTGGCAAGTCTTTTTTGATGGAAGTTTGAATTTCAAATGCTAAATGTAGAATGATTTTAATTTAAAATGTGCAATTCATAATTCATAATTCAACATTCATAACTCCTTAGTTTGCTCTTGTAATTATAGTCCACATCTGGTATAATAATCCGATGACATCAAGTATACCTCTCATCCAAAGAATCAAAAAACGCGCTATAAATATGAATGCGTCTGATATATTCTTTTCTTCGGGAAACAAACCAGCCTGTAAACTTTATGGGAACGTTATCTTTTTTGAAGACGAAGAAGTTCTCGAATCCAGTGATCTAGAGCATTATTTGCTCGAAATTATGAGCGATGAAGAAAAAAAACACTTCTTGGATAATATGGAAGCGGATTTTTCTTTAAAATCTCCAGGAGACACTCGTTTCCGGGTAAATGCGATTCGACAATTAGATGGAATAGGAATTTCATTTCGAGTGATCCCAACCAAAATTCCTACTTTTGAAGATCTCAATCTTCCTGACCAACTTCTCAAAGTAGCTGACTATGATTCAGGTCTGGTTTTAGTCACTGGTTCTATGGGATCAGGAAAGACCACCACCTTGGCCGCAATTTTAAACAAGATCAATCAGAATTCAAAAAAAAGAATAGTTACTATTGAAGATCCTGTGGAATTTATACATCCTAATCAAAAATCATTAATTGAGCAAAGGGAAATGGGGATTCACACCAAAAGCTTTCATAATTCTTTACGTTCAGCTCTCCGACAAGGTGCTGATGTAATTTTGTTGGGAGAGCTGCGAGATCTTGAATCAATTGCCTTGGCTATTACAGCTGCAGAGACGGGGACCCTTGTGCTTTCGACCGTCCACACCAATGGGGCTGCCAATACCGTCAATCGGCTAATTGATGTTTTCCCTTATGATCGGCAAAATCAAATTCAAGCACAATTAGCACAATCTTTACGAGCCGTCATCTGGCAGACCTTACTCCCTCAAAAAGAAAAAAAAGGACAAATTGCGGCTTTTGAAATGATGTTCCAAAATTATGCAATCTCCAATTTGATTCGAGAAGGGAAATCTTACCAGATTAATTCTGTGATAGAGACCAGCCAAGCCGAAGGGATGATCACCATGAAAAAAATGCTCGAATTCCTGGCTAAAGAAAATTATATCGAAAAAGAATTAATTTATAAGACCGACCCGGCAAATATGCAGGATTTGTAATATTTATTTTTTAATCCCTCTCATTGCTGCCAATTCTGATATCATTTTTTGTCGCGCTTGGATGGTTAAATCTTTTGCTGCTAATCTTGGTGCTTTCCCTTCAATGACAAACAGATCTGGCTCAAAAGGAATGGCTCTAAAATGCAAAACAGAGGAAGGACTTCTTTTTTTGGGGAAGAAGGAGGAACTTAGAGAAAAAACACTGGTACTATCAGCTAATAACAAAGTTATTTTTGGGGGAATCCCTTCTTTTAAAAAATTTTCCAGAATTCGAGCATTTAGAGATATAAATTTACCAATTTCCCCATCTTTTGAACGAGTCCCTTCGGGGAATACTACTACACAACCATCGTTTTCTTTTATTTCTTTAAACACGGCCGTGCTTACTCGGACAACTTCTTCTTGGAGCTCGGTTTTGGCTTTAGCAGTTCTATCAAAAACAATTGGATCCATTCCTTTTAATCCTCGGTGTAATAACTTCCCTTCTGGATATTTAGGGTCTACTAATTCATTTTTTAGCACGGTTCGTGTTTTTTGATAGCTTTCTTCTGGTAATAATCCGTACACCAATAAAGCTTCCATTCCTGGTTTTTGATGATTGAGAAAAATCAGATCGGCCGATTCGAGATGTTCAAATCCTTCTCGAACAACCGAAATTTTGCAGCTTTCCAAAAAATGAGCGGTTCCTAAAGCCCAATCCCGAGAAACTTTTCGGGCGGATTCTGGATTTTGTGTTTTTGACATAGCATCCATAGAGGCAAAAATTCTATAGATAATTCCTGCTTGTATTTGCATACGGCGAAATAATAGTTTTTTATGGGCCGGTTTTATTTCTCGGTCCGAGGGGAAGGGCTTTTCCATTTGCATCACAAATAACAAAAAAAACAAACCGGTCAATTCTATTTTTTTTAAAAAACTAATTCGTCCCCAAAACCACCTCGATGTCAATCAAATCAGAGGATTTTTTGACTGGAGTGATGGACTCATCCATAAGAAAAAGTTCCGCATCGAGTACGTCAGCTAGGGTCCTGGCGGTCCTTTCTGTTTTTTTGCCAGAATAATTCCGGACAAAAGAACGGAAAACCGGCTTATCACTTTCATAATTTCCGGTTTCAATCACGTGAAACCCAAATCTTCTAAGCCGAACAGCATTTTTTTTGGCAAGTCCTTGGAGCTTCGATCCGTTAAGGACAGAAATCTGGGCGTTTTCGAGCAATGTCTCTGGGTGAATTAAGATAAGATTCATAAAAAGCTGGGTATCTCTGAGATTTTCTGGCAACAATACAAACTGGCCTCCATAAAACTCCCGAGCCGGAGTATAGAGAAACCCATCTTTTCTCATCGGATCATCATTAAGCACGGCCGTAATAGAATTTTGATAATCAATATTGAGTCCGGTTTTTGCCAGAGCAATTATCTGTGTAAATCCAATATCAGTATTTACGTTGTCTCGGAAGATCGTGTAGTACTTTTGAAGTTTTGAGGCATTGGTGAGAATTCCTTGTTCTTTTGCTTTTTTTCGAATCGCCAAGATCAAATCCTGCTGGCGCCGAGCTCGATCATAGTCAGAAGATGTTTTTCTCGACCGAGCATATTTGAGGGCCATTTCTCCATCCAGATGATTCATTCCTTTTCGGACAACAAAAGTTTGATATTGATAATTATCCGCTGGATAAAAATGGTCTTCGATCGTCTGCGGCACAAAAATATCTACTCCATCGATCGCATCGACAATCTCTTCAAAAACTGAAAACTGAACTACGGCGGCATAATGAAGCTCGATATTGGTAAATCGAGAAACCGCTTTTTTTATTACTTCTAGTCCTTTTTTATCTCCATGCTTGTGCCGAGCCATCGCATAAATCTCATTGATTTTACGATCTCCTACATCAGAAGAAATAAAAAGATCTCTCGGCAGACTCAAAAAAGAAGCTGATGGTCCATTTGGATTGACAGAAACTACCATAATAGAATCCGAGAGATTCCCCCCTTCTTCCATATCTCCCGCCACTCCTAGGAGGAGAATGTTGGTATGACCAAATTTATCTTCTTTGAGCGGTTTGAGTGAAAAAATCCCTGGTGAGGAATCGTTAAAGAATCCAAAATTAAAAGGATTCGCCCCGGCAATATAAATGACCAAAAAGAGACTCCCGCCTCCCAAAATTGCTTTTTTAAGCGTCAAACGAGTCAATAATTTTTTTATAAACTCCTTTTTTGAATTTTTTTTCTGAATCCTCTTTGCCTTAAAATTCATCGAAACGATTGTATTGATAAGTTTATTTGATTCAAGAATTTATGATAAATTTTTGAATTTACGGGCCTGAAAGCTACAAATCTAAAGGAAGAAAACATATTTATAACACCGCCTCTATAAAGCCTCATTAATCTAAAATACACAGCCAAATTATTGGACAAAGCAAAGACCCTTGACTTTTATAAAAAAATAAATACGCTGAGTTTCAGTAAATCGTTGGTATCGTACAGTTTTTCTAAAAATCTCTTCTTCTCTAGTAACTTTGTACTCCTCTGCCTGAAAGAAAGATAAAAAGAAATATATCGGCACGATTATCAGAAGATTTATATTTCTTATTTCTTTCTTTTTTACAAAATGACCGAAGAGAACAAAAAAAAGCTATTTGTTGGGTCTCTTGCTTGGGCCATTAACGATGACTCACTCCGAGCTGCCTTTGAAAAAGCCGGAACTGTGGAATCAGCCCAGGTGATCACCGACAAATTTTCTGGTCGATCAAAAGGATTCGGATTTGTCGAAATGGCAACCGAAGAAGATGCTCAAGCTGCAATCGACATGTGGCACGAAAAAGAGCTTGAAGGTCGAGCCATCATCGTAAACGTCGCTCGTCCTCGAGAAGAACGACCACCACGAGATTAATTTTTTTGAAAATTCAATAAAAAAAACAGGTTGAGTACGCCTGTTTTTTTTATATCCTAAAATTATGGAAATCATTGTTCGACCACCAACCACAGAAGAAATCGCGGAAACCAAAACCTGGCCTACTTGGTCCAAAGAAATTTCTACTTTTCCTTGGTCTTATGCAGATCAGGAGACCTGCTATATTCTTGAGGGGAAGGCCACGGTAAAAACGGAAGATGGGGAAGAAGTGTCTTTTCAATCTGGAGATTGGGTTGTCTTCCCGGAAGGGCTCAATTGTACCTGGGCAATCACGGAAGATATTCAGAAGCATTATAAGTTTGGATAAGCTTAAAAATTAAAAAAGCGGAGGGATTGTTCTCTCTCGTCTCTGCCTCTGACTGCCCTCCCAGCCGAAACACAAACAAGCTCTTAAAAGCTTGTGAGCGAGACGAAGAAATGATGAAATATTGAAATATCCTGAAAATTTTCAGGATATGAAAATTGAAATCATTTCTGAGGATGGCTGGGGCGGAGGGATTCGAACCCCCGAATGCTAGGACCAAAACCTAGTGCCTTACCACTTGGCGACGCCCCATCGTCAGGACTTCCTCCATACTTCCAGAAATTTCCAACAAAATTCCCTCCAGTAATCCGGAATCCTTCCTCTCAAAATTCAATCTGTTCAAACTTTTAACTTTTAGATTAAATTTTGTTTATTCTAAAACACAAAAGAACGAGCGAGATTCTAAAAACTTTTACACGAAAAGCAAGTGCTTTTGTACTATTACTTCTTCTCCAATTTCTTTGCCCGTCGAGCCAAGTACAGACAAGATAATAAAATCGCTAAAAAGGCTTCCCCTCCCCAAAAAAGTAAGATCTTTTCTTTTACTGGCATCATGAGCCAAATGAGAAGAAGCATGTTTCCAGAAACCAAAATCCAGTAGAGAACAATGATCTTTATTACTTTGAACCATCGCTTCCAAGAGCAAGTATTATAAAAAGCATTGAAAAAAAGCGGCAAAATAATCCCATGCATGAAGCTCACCACGGCCGCTACACAAAATCCATTTTCAGCCCAATTTTTGGTATCCCAGAGATTTGACGCATCATAATAAGGGATAGTTTGATCCGCAAAAGTGTATTTCAACACAAAGAAAATAGCAGTGACGACCAATGCTGGGAAAAAGAGATTATACTAAGCCGCTTTAATAATTTGGAATTTTTGCGAAATAAGAGATTTTATT
>CAYFMH010000027.1:0-19401 GCA_964344165.1 uncultured Candidatus Peribacteria bacterium
ATATCCTGACGATTTCAGAGCAAACTTTTGCGAGTACGGCTCTTTTTGGAGGAAAAGTTCTAGCTACCTCCTCTCAAATATTAGCCATCATTTTTACAGGATTTTTAATGGGAGGCTTAATTTTATTTCTGCTCAAAACAAAGATTGGAAAAGCCATCCGAGCTACCGCATCAAACCGCAGCTTGGCGGAAGTTTTTGGGATAAATGTAGATCACTCTATGAAATGGATTTTTGGAGTGGGGGCTGGATTGGCAGCTATTTCTGGGATCTTTCTCGGGTTTGAACAAAATCTCGAACCCACCATGGGAGTGATGATGAGTTTGAAAGCTTTTTCAGCCGTAATTCTCGGAGCTGTGGGATCGGTTCGCGGAGCTATTTTTGGAGCTTTTCTGATCGGGTTATCTGAGAGTCTGCTGGTTGGTTTGGGAGTAGTCCCAAGCGGGTTTTCTGCGGCCATTCCTTTTGTTGTCCTGATTGGAATGTTGTTGGTTCGTCCGGAAGGGCTTTTTGGTCGAAGATTTGAAGCGTTGAGACAGTGAGGTCGGAGACCTCAATATACAAATAACAAATCCCAAAATCCAAACAATTACAAAATTACAATGATCAAAATAACAAAAAAAACTACCATGAATAAAATCTTCTCATTTTGGGTGTTGAAATTTTGTATTTGGAATTTGTTTGTTATTTGGTGCTTAGAATTTGGAATTTAAAACTATGATTGAATACTTCATTTCCGTTGCCATCATCACCACTATCTATGTGCTTCTGGCACAAAGTTACAACTTGAGTTTTGGTCTGACGGGGCTTTTTAATCTCGGGCATATCATTTTTTATGGTGTGGGAGCTTACGCAGCAGCAATTCTAAATACCAAATTTGGACTTCCATTTTTTGGAAATTTGCTTTTTGCCGGGCTTTTTTCGGCCCTTTTTGCTGCTTTTTTTGGACTTTTGACCTTGCGATTATCGGGGCATTACTTGGCGATTGCGACTCTTGGCTTGGCCATGGTGGCGACGGTCGTAGCGACGAATTGGATTTCGCTGACCAATGGGCCTTTTGGAATTCGTGGAATTGATGAGCCAGAAATTTTTGGATTTATTTTTAGCTCTCCTTTTGCATTTTTTATTTTAGCGTTGGCTATTGTGGGAATTGGAAATTTTTTGCTGTATAAAATCTTTCATTCTCCATACGGGCGAATTCTCCGGGCAATCAAAGATGATGAAATTGCGACCAAAAGTGTCGGGAAAAATACTTTCTCTGCCAAAATGTGGGCTCTCGTCCTTAGTGCCGCTTTTGCAGGAATTGCGGGAACATTGTACGCCCATTATCGTCTTTTTATTGGTCCTTCTGTTTTTGCACTCCACGAGATTATTTTCATTGTTCTAATTGTAGTGGTAGGTGGACTCGGAAATTTTTGGGGGTGTATTTGGGCGACCATTTTACTTTTTATCATTGGAGAGTTGCCGCGTTTCTTTGGATTTCCTGACGAAGTGGTAGGAGCCATGCGAAATTTACTTTTTGCCGCCCTTTTGATCGGAGTTATGTTTTGGAGACCGAGGGGAATATTTACGTTTTTTGAAAAGGAAAAATGAGCATTCTACAAGTACAGCATATTTCCAAAAAATTCGGCGGCCTGCACGCGGTCGAAAAACTGCATTTCGTTGTCCAAAAAAATAGTATCACCGGACTTATCGGTCCAAATGGAGCCGGAAAAACAACGGCTTTTAATCTGATCACGCATTTTCTCCCTCGGAACGAAGGGCATATTTTTTTCCAAGACGAAAATTTAAAACGACTTGCTCCATATCGATTGGTAAAAAAGGGACTGGCCCGAAGTTTTCAGCAAATTCGTCTTTTTCCAAATCTCACGGTTCGAGAAAATTTGCTTTTAGCCCTTTCTGATCAACACGATCGGTGGTGGCGGAGTTTTTTCTGTACAGACGAAAGTGCTGAAAATAAAGAAATTGTTTCTTGGCTCAAAAAGGTAAAACTAGAAAAATATGCCGAAGAAAAGGCCGAAAACTTAAGTTATGGCCAGCAAAAATTAGTTTCTATTCTACGAGTGGTTTTAACCGGAGCAGATTTGATTTTGCTTGATGAACCGGCTTCAGGGATCAATCCTACGATGCTCCAAACAATTGAAACACTTATTTTGGATTTGAAGAAGAGTGGGAAAACCATCCTGGTGATTGAGCACAACATGAATTTTTTGATGAAGATTTCGGATGAGGTGGTGGTCATGGAAAATGGAAAATTTCTCTGCCAGGATGTGCCAAAAAAGGTACAAAAAGATCCGAAAGTACTTTCTGCCTATTTAGGAGGATAAAAAATTCAGAATGAAAAAAACTTGTGCCGTTTCTGGAAAAGAATTTGAAATTTCTGAACAAGAGATCGCACTTCGCAAAAAACTCGGCATCGAAGGGCTGCCAGAAGTCGCTCCTCAGATTCGTTTTAGAAATTTGGGAGCTTTTTGGCAACATTGGAATCTGCATAAAAGAAAGTGTGATTTCTCTGGCAAATCAATTATTTCTGTTTTTTCCGAACATTGCCCTTATCCAGTATGGCACAAAGATGAATGGATAAAACATGCTGATCCCCCCGGGGTTGATTTTGATGAAAATAAAGAAGTATTTCCCCAAATGTGGAGATTTTTTCAGAAATCAGCGATTCCGCATAATACAGGAAACGCTTGTGAAAATTGTGAATATACAGATGATTTTTGGCATTCAAAAAACTGTTATCTAGCTCATTCGGCTTACAAATGTGAAGATTTGAAATATTGCTATCGAACTTTAAAGATAAAAGACTCTCAATTTTGCGTTTTCTCTTTTTATTCAGAATTGTGTGTAGATATCATAAATTGTTTCAACTGTTTTCAAGTTATTTATGCCCTAAATTGTAAAAATTGCCGAGATTCTGCTTTCTTATACGACTGTCGCAATTGCTCAAACTGCCTCTTTTGTTTCAATCTTAGAAACAAAGAATATTGTATTGGGAATCAACAACTGACCAAAGAAGAATTTGAAAAAAAGAAAACCGAATGGGATCTTCGTTCTCAAGAAAATTATAAAAAAGCAAAAGGATACTTTGCCGAAATGATGCTTACAAAAGCATTTCATAGAGCTGTCCAAGTTGATAAATGTGAGAATTCCAGCGGAAACTTTTTAGAGAATTGTAAAAATAGTAAAAATTGCTATTTCGATTCAGACTTTGAAGACTGCCTGAATTGTGTACGAGGAGGAGCAAATGTAAAAGATGCTTTAGACTGTGTTGGAATAGCACTAAATGCAGAATTAAGTTTTTACAACTTACAGTGTGGGGAAGATCTTTACGATACAAAATTTTGCTTTGATGTCATCAAGGGTAAATACTTGGAATACTGTGCCTTTTGTCACCAATGCGAACACTGTTTTGGCTGCTGTGGATTGGTCGGCAAAAAATATCACATCTTCAATAAACCTTATTCTGAAGCAGAATACTTTGCACTCAAAGAAAAAATCGTTGCTCATATGAAATCTACCGGAGAATATGGACAATTTTTCCCCGGTTATTTTGCGGCAAATCCGTACGACGAAAGTTGGTCGAGCTTTCATTTTCCGCTTTCTCAAGCCGAACAAGAAAAACTAGGATTCCGATTGCAAGAAAACGAAGAAAGAAAAAATGAAAATTACAGTTCCCCCACAGAAATTCCCGACTCTTCTGAAGACGTAGATTTGTCCATTACAAAAAAAACCTTTTGGGATGAAAAAGCCAAAAAGCCTTTCCAAATCCAAAAAGCCGACATTGAGTTTGCTCAGAAACTAAATATTCCACTGCCAAATGAATTTTATATTTCTCGAATTCAAGATAATTTCCGATGGCTCTTTTTTGACGGAAGTTTACGAAAAACCACTTGTGGAAAATGTAACACAGAGATCGAAACCAATTGGCCGGAAAAATACGATAAAAGAATTTTGTGTGAAAAGTGTTATCTAAAAGAAATAAATTAAAGCTTTTTAAATTATTCCCATGATTCTACAAATTCAAAATCTTACCGCTGGTTATGGTGCTGGCCCAGACATCCTGCATGAAGTAAATCTAGAGCTTCATGAAAATGAGATAGTGACCATCATTGGCCCAAACGGAGCGGGCAAATCTACACTTTTGAAGTCTATTTTTGGACTCACCGATATCCGAAAAGGAAAAATTATTCACGGAGCTCGAGAAATTACTCGCCTTCAAACCGATCAAATTATTCGATCTGGAATTGCCATGGTGGTACAGGGAAAAAATGTGTTTCCTGATCTCACAGTAGAAGAAAATCTGGAAATGGGGGCTTTTGTACATAAAAACCAAAAAGAAATTTATCAAAAAAAAGAAGAAGTACTCCATTTTTTCCCAGAACTGAAGAAGCACTACCGACAAAAATCCAGTCTCCTCTCTGGAGGAGAACGCCAAATGGTGGCACTGGGGATGGCTCTAATGCTTTCTCCAGAGATATTACTCCTGGATGAACCATCGATTGGGCTCGCTCCAAAAGTCATCAAAGAAGTATTTAAAAAGATCCAAACTATCCGTGATACGGGAACATCTATCCTAATGGTGGAACAGAACGCGGTGAAGGCACTTGAAATATCTGATCGCGGATATGTACTGGAACTGGGAAAAAATGCGTTGGCAGGATCTGCAAACAAGCTTCTAAAAGATCCGAAAGTGAAGAAGTTGTATTTGGGGAAATAATTACCTCTTCGTTCCCAAATACCGCCATCGAATATAAATCAGTCCCAAAATCGCTCCGATCAAATCTGCCACCAAGTCCAAAGAAGTATTGAGGTATCCACCGACCCCAGAAGCTGCCACAATCTCTGCCACAAAAAATTCAACAATCTCATTCCAAGCCCCCACTCCAAGTCCCGCCATCACAATTACGATAGAAAGAGCCGTAAAACCAATGATCTTCGCCTTCAAATACGGTTGTAGTAGGCAATACATCACCAGCGTCGAAGCCCCAAAACCAAAGATATGCACAAACTGGTCATAGCGCAAAACCGGATAACTCTCCAAAATTGGAAGCAGCATGATCTCATACAACCGCACACCCTCAATATAAATCCCTCCCCCCGCCATGTGCAAAATCGACCAAATCGTCAGGCCCCAGAGCGTCGCATCTGTGTAGGTGATTTTTTTGTGAGATAACAAAATCAAAAATAAAAAGAAGATGATCACCCCCACATAAATCACAAATTCATAGTTCTGTTTCGAAAGAAATAGCGCTCCAAACCCCAAAATAGCTAAAAGATTAACCAGGAGCATACCGAAATGTTTTTTTTCTAGTTTCATTATTTAAATAATTATTTCCTTTATTGATAATTGAAGATTGCAGATTGAAAATTGTTCAAACTACTTCCTCAATTTAAACAATCCCAACGCTCCATAAATCCCAATATCCTCCCCGTATTTGGAGGTTTTAAATTCTGGAACGGGATAGATTTTGATCTGATTTTTTACAATTTCATGAGCCTGCTGAATCTTGTCTGGGTGATGTGTCGCCACTCCCCCACCGAAAACGACGAGCGACGTATGCCGGACCACCACAATATTGAGGAGCCCCTGCGCGAAATAGTAGATTACATCTCCCCACTCTGCTGAGTCCAAAGTTTTGGCAGATTTCTGAAGGTTTTTTTCAATCGCGCCACCGCCGCAGATTGCCTCCAGGCACCCTTTTTGACCACAGGAACACACCGGACCGCTTCGTTTGATCACCTGATGCCCGGGTTCGAAGGGGGTAAGGTGCAGTTTCCCATCGATGTGCTCTACCGCTGTCCCACCAATCCGTCCCCCAGATGATAAACACAAAATCCCGATCCTGCCCATGACCATAAATAGCCTCCCCCAGCGCCGCAATCGTCGCATCATTATCCATCCGTACTGGACATTCAAACCTTGCTTCCAATTCCCCTTTTAGATCTTTTTCTCGCCAGGTTTTTACATTGACCGCTCGTTTGATGATCGTTTTGGTTTCATCCAACACACACGGAATTCCAATCCCAATTCCCTCGAGCACTTTTCCATCAGATAAATTTTCAATCGCTTCAGCTATATTCTGAAAATCCTGCGGATAATCATCCAAATTCCGGATTTTGACCGAATCAATAATCTGCGGATCCTGAGGAGAGGTAAAGCTCGCCACTCGGATATTGGTCCCCCCGACATCGATCGCAATGTACATTGATCCCAGTTTAGAAATTTCTAAACTTTTGTCATATTTAATCTTCCCTTTCTCTCAATATTTCTTCTCTCAATATTTCTATTCTTCTTCGATAATATGTAGATGGACTAACATTCCGTTCCTGTCTTTCCCCTCCCTCTAATGTTTTTAATATCTGCGAAATATCAGATCTTCCCTCTCTTTCATAATTATTGATAATATCAGTTATTCTTTCTTTATAACCATGACGGTAATAGTTAAAAGAATCACTAAATATAAATCCCAACTGTGAAATACAGTTTATTATTTTTTTCTTTTCTGCGTTTTCAAGTAGTCCCTTATCCCTTAAAAGTTCATATAAAAAAACATAAAAATCAGCCCAATCCTCAGGGGGATACTTTTGATTACATATTGAAATAAAATGTTGTAATCCATTCATTGCTAAAACCAAATCAGTATCATTATCTAGAACATTTTCTCTTCCCAGATTTCTTAAATTTCTTTCTATTCTATTTCTTTTTCTGGCCCCTATGCTCTCTATAAATTTCAAATCTGCATATAACCCCTCAGCTACTTCTTCGAGGGATTTTTCTTCGGAAATTCCAAATCTTTTAATCACAAAAAATAAATACATAATAATTTAATTTTTGTCAATTTGTTTTTTAGTAAAAAGGGGATTTTTTGAAATCACAAACTCTTTTTTTCGCTTAAATAAACCATAAATATGAAAAATTCGTTTTACGAAAGAGACCATATTGTGTTAACTCAACAGCTGTTTCAAGCGTCCTCGCTTGAAACTAAAAAAGCTCTCTAGCAGAACTTGCATCAACAATAAAATAAAGCAAAATAGTGATATGAGCACTCTTCGAATCAAGGAAGAAACAAAAGATTTTCCTCATTTTTTAACTTTAACCGTCCACGGTTGGTATTACGTTTTTGATAGACATAACCGTTTCGAAATTTTGGCGAATTCTCTTCATCACTGCCAAAAACATAAACAACTGCAAATTTTTGCCTTCGTTTTTATGCTCAATCATGTCCATTTGATTGCTGCAGCACCTGATCTAATTGGAGTTATTCGGGATTTTAAATCTTTTACCTCAAAAGAACTTTCAAAAAATATTTGTGCCACCGAACCAAATATTTTGAAGCTTTTTGAAACAGAAAAAGGATTTCAATTTTGGCAACCAGGAAATGAACCCAAAACACTAGAAAGTGATGATTTTTTTGAGCAAAAATACAATTATATTCATGAAAACCCAGTCCGAAAACAATATGTGGATAAAGAAGAATATTGGAAATGGTCTTCTGCTAACCCTGATCAATCTATAATTGAAGTTTCTTCCATCACCGAACTAAATACTTTCAATCGAGACGATTGAAAGAGCTTCTTTATTTTTGTATAATTAAACTCGATGAAACTCCTCACCATCAATCCCGGCTCTACCTCGGCCAAATACTCTCTCTTCGACGATCAAAAACTGATAACGGTAGGTCAATTCCGAAAAAAAGAAGCTAATTTTACCTTTGACGATCAAGAAATTAGCGAAAAAGAGTTCCAAAAAAGTTTCGCCTACTTCATCCAGCACCTGATCGATCAGAATCATCTGAGATCCCTAGAAGAAATCCAAAAGATCGGCATCCGCATCGTCCACGGAGGAAATAGGTTTCAATCCCCTACTCTGATCGATAACCAAGTTTTTGAGGAACTAAAAGAACTCTCTGTCCTCGCCCCTCTCCACAATCCCCCAGCCCTAAAAATCATCAAGCAGATCTGGGATCAAACAAGAGATGTAGAAATCTACGGAATTTTTGATACTGCCTTCCACACCACGATCCCAGAAGTGGCGAAAACTTATGCCATCCCAAAAGATCTGGCCGAGTCGCACCAAATACAAAAATACGGTTTTCACGGGATCGCCTGCCAGTCGGTGCTCCATCAGGTGAAAAAAGATCTCGGCAAACTACCTCCAAATATCATCATCTGTCACCTCGGTGGTGGGGCCTCCATCACGGCCGTAAAAAATGGTGAATCGATCGATACCTCCATGGGATTTACACCGTTGGAGGGCATCATGATGATCTCCCGATCCGGTGATCTGGATCCAGGAATCATGAATTATCTGGAGAAAAATGCTGGTCTCTCGGGTGAAGAAGTGCTGGAAATTCTGAATAAAAAATCAGGGATCAAAGGCATCACCGATACCGATGATATGAAATTGGTCGTAGAAAAAGCCGAGGCCGGTGACCAGATCTGTAAATTAGCGGTAGAGATGTTTGTCTATCGGATTGTGAAATATATTTTTGCGTACTATGGGGTGCTGCAGGGTCTAGATCTGATTACCTTCTCTGGAGGGATTGGAGTCGGGAGTGAACCAATTCGAGACAAAATCACAGAAAAGTTGAAAATCCTCGGATTTCCGGAAGATAAAAAAATTATGGTCGTGGAGGTAGCTGAAAATGTGGAGATGGCACGGGCAATTAGCTAAAAAAACTTGTCTTCTTCTAAAACAAAGGAATAAAATTAAAAACCCTTCCTTTATTTTGCATTTTGCTTTTTAAATTTTGAATTAATTTACCATGCACCGAGGCGTCGCCACCTTCACTCTGGATACCGGACAATGTCCGAAATGGCTTTTTGAACGTATGGTAAAGATGGGACGAGAAATCATTGAAATCCTAATCGCCGAATATGGACCCGATGAATTTATCCGAAGGATTGGAGATCCGGTGTGGTTTCAATCACTGGGAACCGTGCTGGCTTTTGACTGGAATGCAAGCGGGCTGACCACCATCCTCACCGCCGCGCTAAAGGAAGCGATCCGAGGCCAAGAGCACTACTACGGGGTTTTCATCTGTGGCGGAAAAGGAAAAACCTCGCTCAAAACGCCCGATGAAATTGTAAAATGGGGACATCAGCTCTCGCTCCCTGATAATCAAGTCAAAAATCTCCGCTACAACTCCAAGATGTCGGCCAAAGTCGATAGTTCGCTCATCCAGGATGGCTTTGATATCTATCACCACAGCTTTTTCTTTTCGCGTAATGGCGCCTGGACCGTAGTCCAACAAGGGATGAATACTCAGAAAGCCCGAGCCCGGAGATATCACTGGTTCTCAAAAAATGTAAAAGATCTCATCGTCGAACCCCACAGTGGAATCGCCTCACAGGGAACCATGCAAAGGACGCTCAATCTTACGGCCAAAAATAGCCAAAAAAACAAGTCCATTGCTATCGAAATGCTGAATTCTAATTTTTATTCTCTCCAAAAAGATCTTATCCTGCTGGATAAATACGCCTCGCCGCTCGGCACAATGGCAAAGTTTCAAAAAGACAAAGACCAGCTCACCCTCCTCGATCTTCCCGATCGAGAGTTTCATCACCATCCGGTGGAAGGAGAGAATTTCAGCCGAAGTAAGTATCTCCAAAAAATTTGCTGGCTCCTCTGTGACAAAAAACCAAAATCCTACCAAGAACTCGTCGCCACCAAAGGTGTGGGACCGAAGACCGTCCGTGCCCTCTCTCTCGTCAGTGAGATAATCTATGGCGCTAAAGCTTCCTATCGAGATCCAGCTCGATACAGTTTTGCGCATGGAGGGAAAGATGCGACGCCATTCCCAGTAGATAAAAAAACGTACGATGAAAACATCTCAATCCTAAAAAAAGCCGTGCAAAAAAGCCGGATCGCAACATCAGAAAAAAAGAAAGCTCTCGGACGATTGCAAATTTAAACATAAACTTTTTCAGAACAAATCTGTTCACAAAAAGCTTTTACTCGTTCTTCCACTTCTTTTAGTTCTTCTCTCTTCAGATGTGGACGAGGCGGCTTCAAAAGTCCAGTTTTTTCAAAAAAACCTCTTGCCGCTCTAATAAAAACATCCCCTGCATTAGCACCAAAAGTTTGTTCTCCATAAGAATTTCTGGTTTTCATAACTTCTTCATATGCCAAATGAAGAGATACAAATAAACTTATAAAATCTTTTTCAGCTCTTTCTTCAAATCTTTCTAGAACTTCGTCGTGAGCAAAAACATGAAAAAATAACGCTTCTACAAAAGCACGAAAATGTTTAGAATATTCATATTCTTCATCATTCAATCGAAATCTAGAAAATAACTCCGGATCTGTGAATCGATCAACTAACGCTTCATACCGTTCACTTTCTGATAAAGTTTGTGAAATTTCAGCCATTTCAAAAGTAAATTTAAAAAACACAAAAACACAATAGATATAAAATACAATTTGTCAAATCTGTTTTTTTAAAAACTATCGCCACACAAACGAATCCATAATCCAAGTGACCAGATTTTTTGTCTCCCCAAACCGATCCCGCGATCCCAAAATCACCGTCAATATTTCACTCCCATCAGCCGTCTCAGAGAGATTCACCAGACATTCACCCGCGTGCTCCGTGTACCCCGTTTTTACTCCTTTTGATTTAAGGAAGGTCCCAAGCAACTCATTGGTGGATTTCTTTTCATGAAAAAACCGCTCATCCACCGACGTCCCAGAAAAAGTCTTTTTTCCCACCGTTTCTCGAAAAAAATCATTATTGAGCGCAATCCGTACCAATTGCAAAATATCTGAGGCCGACATTTTGTTTCCATGGACCTCCCCCGTCTCCTCATCAAGGATATCTAACCCTGTAGAATTAAAAAATTCCGCCGAACGGAGCCCTAATCCTCGTGCTTTTTCATTCATTTTTTTGGCAAAAACCTGCTCTGTCCCAGAATCATAGAGAGCTAGAGCCACCATTGCATCATTGGCCGAAGGGATCAAAATCGCCTCCAAAAGTGCGCCAACGGTTAATCTCTCATGATGATAGAGATCGGCTTTCGCTCCCTCGATCTTTGTGGCAGACAGAGGAATAGAAACCTCCTCATCCAGATCATGATTTTCATAGATCACGAGAAAAGACATGATCTTGCTCAAAGAAGCAATCGGCTGTGCTCGATTTTCATTCTGTGAAAAAAGCACCCTCCCGGCATTTTCATCGAAAGCCAAAACCGCGGTCCGTTTATCATCCAAAATCTTTGGAGCGACTTTTTTGGGAATTTTGAGCGGCACTTTGGCCGGCTCGAGCACCTCGATCCGAGGTAAACGACGCATCTCTTCCTCCATCTGGCCGAGAAATTCGCCAGAAGTATCTGAGAAGAGAGCGAAGAGGATGAATTCTAACATTTAAAATCAATTATCAATCTTCAATTAGGAATTATCAATTTTTTTCTTACAAGTTGAAATTATTTTACCAGTGATTCTCAAAATCTCCTCACATTCCTCTAATCGTTTTTCTGCTAAATCTTGTTCCAATATTTCTGAATCACGCAAAAGCCTCAACCAAAACTTTGTTTCTCGTGCTTCTTTATAAACAATTGACAGCTTAGATACAAAATCTTTTTCCGATTGTCCTCCGATGGCTTCTTCTGCATTTGCTCCAACCGATGTCCCACTTCTCAGAAGCTGCTTTGCTATTACAAATTCTTTTTTTTCTCGCACCAAATATTGATAAGTTTTCACAATATTTAAAGCAAAATCGTAAGTTTTTTGTAATAAAATATTTTCCTTCATTGATGATTAATTTGTTTAAAATCCAAAATTGATAATTGAAGACTGAAGATTGAAGATTTAGGACTTCAATTTATAGGTTGTCCCCCCTGCTTCGTCCAAAAGTTCAATCCCCTGTGCCAAAAGTTCATCTCGGATTCGATCGGATTCGGCCCAGTTTTTTTCGGCTCTAAACTGTTTTCTCTGTTCGATGAGATCTTCAATTTCTTTTTTTTGTGAGTCGGATATTTCTTTTTCTTTTGGGAAAACATCAAAAACTTGATCAAAATCATTTTCTAAAAATTTTATTACAGACTTTACAGAAGTAATGGGCAATCCTCCATTTTCCTGTAATTTCCGAGCCTTTTTTAATAAATCAAAAACAGTAGCCAATGCTTCTGAAACATTCAGATCATCAAATAATGCCTCTTGGTATCTCATCCGATATTCATCTGCAAAGTCATCTTCTTTTATTTCATGCGCAACAGTTCCACTACGAAAACGATAAAATTCCACGATCCGATCAATTGAACTTTTCGCCATTTCCAATCCCTCAAACGTAAAATTCAACGCCGTCCGATAGTGTGCAGAGATCAAAAGATACCGAATCTGCTCTCCAGAATATCCTTTTTTAAAAAGATCCCGTACGGTATAAAAATTCCCCTTGCTCTTCGACATCTTCTCTCCATCGACCAAAAGGTGCTTGGCGTGCAGCCAGTAATTCACGGATTTTTTGTGAGAAAATCCAGCGTTTTGGGCGATCTCACACTCGTGATGCGGAAAGATGTTGTCTTCACCTCCGGTGTGGATGTCAAATGGAAAGTCTAAAAGCGTGTGCGACATCACCGAACATTCCAGATGCCATCCCGGAAATCCCCTGCCCCACGGGCTGTCCCACTGCATGAGATGGTTCGGATCGGCCGCTCGCCAGAGAGCAAAATCCAGCGGATTTTCTTTGTCCGGATTTTTGTCCACTCTCGCTCCCGCGACGAGATCTTCCATTTTGTTTTTTGAGAGCTGTCCGTACTCCTCGTACTTGGAAATTCGGAAAAAGACCGATCCATTGCTCTCGTAGGCAAACTCATCCGCGATTAATTTTTCACACCACTCGATTTGTTCTGCTATAAAGTCAGTCGCTCTCGGTCGATGATCTGGTGGAATAATCCGAAGTTTGGTCTCGTCTTCTACAAACGCGTCTTCAAAGAATCGAGCAATCGCAAACGGATCTTTTTTTTCAAGCCGGGCTTTTTTGAGGATTTTGTCCTCTCCCTCATCGTGATCAGAAACCAGATGTCCCACATCGGTGATATTCTGAACCTTCGTCACGTCATATCCCGCGTATCGAAAAACTCGCAACAAAAGGTCACTCATCAGAAAACTCCGGAAATTCCCAATGTGTGCAAAATCATACACGGTCGGCCCACAAGAGTAGATTTTTACTTTGCCTTTCGAAATCGGCACAAATTTTTCTTTTTTTCCGGAGAGCGTGTTGTGGAGATAAATGTTTGACATTTTTTCTGGTTGCAAATATGATGAAATCAATCTGGCTCCGGGAGCTTAGGCTTCCGGGGAAGTTTTTTATTTTTCAAAAATAACCTTGTATCGAACTTCTTCATCTAAACTTTCAGGAAATTTTTCTTTAAATTGGCTATAAAAAATCTCTTTTGTGCCTTTTAATTCAAATTCCTCATCAATGTCTCCCCAATGAATAATTAGATAAAATGAATAAGCTTCTTTTTTTATTTTTTCAATTGTTTGAAAAAAATCATTTTTTTCATGGTTAGCTATCTCAAGCGTTGCAGCATGATAAAGAGGTTTCAAAAGATATGATAAATAACCTTCTTTTCCTCCTCTACATTTTTTCCCAATATCAAAATTGTTAGCATCCTCTTGAAGTATGTTTTGGATTTTATCTACTTTTTTGGAATCGAAACTAATACAAGAAAAATAACTCATTTTTAAAAATTGGTGCTTAAAAATTATTTATAAAATTAAAAATTACAAAATTAAAAATTTCTGTTAGCTTTGTACTTTATTTCCAAACTTTTCTCAAATAAAAACTACTTAAAACCTCCCAGACACGACATAATCTTTATTTTCGAAAAGTCGGTGTCAAAATGACAAAACGGATAAAAAAAGCAGGGTTTCTGCCCTGCTCTCTAAGTTCTAATAACTAAGTTCTAAGTTCTAAATTTAGGCTTTCGCCTTCGCTTTCTTTTCTTTCGCTTCTTCTTCCTCCAGGGATCCCTCTGGAAGTACATTTTCAATCGCCGCCCAGTTAGAATTAATGTCTTCTGGGACTACAATTGTCACGTCATCTCCTACCATTCCTCGGAAAAAGGTCACCGAAGCATAAAGTACATTGTATGTTTTTCCTTCGGCCAAAACTTGGTACTGAGAACCATCCAGAACCAATCTCCCGGTGAGAAGTTTTCGTGGAGCCGGTTGAATTTGTTTGTACACAAACGCTCCATTTGGTTGAATCATAAGTTTGAGTCCATCTCCTTCTACCAATTTTGACTTAGAAGCATAATTGGCCGGCACTGGATACTGTTTGTCATCTTTGGTGATCATATTTTGACCATCAAAGATCCCTTCAATCACTTTTTCTTCATCTTCTCCCAGAGCAGAAGCCATATCATGACTTCGTTTTTGTTTTTCTGTGAGCTCTTCTACTTTAATATGAATCGCATCTGCCTCTACCCCCAATTCTTTGGCGATCAATTCGATCCATTTTTCAGAAGCCTGCACCGCAGATTTGGCAGTAGCAACAGACTCCGCTAGGCTCTGTACGAGCTCGTCGACTTTTTGGTTCTTTTTGTTTTTCATGTTGGTTTTTTATGAAATCCAGCCATTATACCACTTCGAGAAAAGAAATTCAAGCTTTTTTCTTTGATTTTTTATAAATGAGCTTCTAAATTCTCTCGGTCATGAAAGTTTTTATCCTCAGTGTTTTATTTTTAGCCGGGGTTTGTGTTGGAGCTTTGGGAAAAGTTTCCCTCATGGATAAACAAGATAGCTCAAGCATAAAAATAGAGCCGCTGCAGTTCGTCTCTCCTGGTGGAGGATATTTCAGACAGAGAGGAGGTGGCTCCTGCGGATAATAATTTCAATTAACAATTATAAATGATCAATTATCAATAATTTTTTATTTTCCAAAATTGAAGATTGACTCAAAAATTCTCCTTAATTTCATCACTATGAAAAAGAAAACTCAAAAATGTGATCGACTTCACTACACACTCCTCGGACTCTGTATCCTATTCGGTGGTGTAGCTATTGGAAGTTTATGCACCGACCTTCTCGTCTCTGGAGGATTTGATACGTCAAAAAAGATTGTCCGAGCCAATGGCCAGACCTATGTCTCAGTCCGAAGTCTGTCTGAAGAGTTTAAAGTAGAACTAGATAAAAAATCAGAATTTGCTGTTTATAAAGATAAAACTTGGATCCCCGTCCCAGGACATCCAGTAGAAATGATCGTCCTCAATGATAAAAACTGTGGTAACAAATGTGACACTGCTCGAGAAGTTTCTTCCCTCAGACAGGCCGTCACTCCAGCACTCCTGGTCCGAAATGTAGATATATCTGAAAGTGAAGGACAAGAACTCATTGAAAAATTTGAGATTAACTCGGTTCCAAAATTTTTCCTCGGAGACGGATTAGATAGTATCAAGGACGCAGAAGGAAAAAAATTTGTCGAAACATCTAGTAATATTTTGATTGAAAATGGAGACCTCTATCTCATCGACTCTGGAAAAGTTGGTTTCAAAGCCGGCAAATATATCGAAGCTCCCAAATTTGCTGATACAGATACCGAACCAAAAAAAGGAAACGGAAAAGTCCGAGTCGTAGAATTTACCGATTATCAATGTCCGTATTGCAAGAGATTACACGATAATAATAAAGAGCTGATCGGCCGACTCATCGCAGAAGGCAAAATTGAATACATTATGAAAGACTTCCCGCTTGGATTTCACAAAGAAGCCACCGATGCCCATCTCGCGGCCAACTGTGCGCAGAAGTTAGGAGGCAACGAAGCTCACTGGATCATGCATGACAAAATCTTCGATGGACAAAAAGACTGGAGCGGAAAAGGCGAACGAGCGAAATCTTATTTTAAAACATTGGCCGAAGAACTTGTACTCGACGCAGATGAATTTGATGCCTGTATGTCAGATCCAGAGATGGTCGCTGAAATTGAAGCCGACAAAGAAGAAGGATCCAAATTTGGCGTATCTGGAACACCGGCCCTCTTCATTGGAAAACAGGTAATGCCAGGAGCGATTGGAGCGGAGAGCTTTGAAGCGGCGGTGGAAGACGAGTTGAAATAAGTTCCGACTACAATAAATGTCTCAACCGGACACACAGATCTTTTGGTTTGTTTTTCGTCTTTTTCCCAGATTCTCTATATTGTTCTTGTTCTGCTTCTACGCAAAACTGCTTTATTGCCCTGACAAAAATCCTGTCTCCAGCCGCAGAGATGACTTTTAGGATTTCTCCATCAACCTGTTCAATTACTTCAGATACGCAAATTGTCCCCTCTTGTGATTCAATTTCTCGTAAGATTTCTTTTATTCGTTCAAAAAACACAAGAGGTATTTCAAAAGTTTTATGTCCGGTCTTTCCTTGAACTTCATATTCCACAACTGCCATTTCAACAGATTCAGTCATTTTTCATTAAAAAATCACCGCATTATATCAGATTCTTTTGTTTTTTCCAAGTTTGATTTTTTTAGGAAAAGGCGGTTCAAACGTTGAACCGCCCATTCCCCTGCAAGGTTAAGCTCGCCCCCATGGCCCCTTTTCGTATTCCATCCGGGAAACAACGCCCAAGAGGAAATGGATCGCGACCATCGCCCAGCAGATAGACAGTATGAAGCATGTGCTCATGATGTCCACAAAAATCTGGCTGGGCAGGTGTTCGATCAACGTTGTCGGCAAACTCAGCGTATAATCGAAGTACGAAAGCGGCACTGCTATGTCCGCCGGCCGCAAGTATAGAAATGGACGCTCTGGATCATCGATGAAGTAAGGATAACCAGAAAGAACTCCAGCAACCACTGTCACTTCCAATCCTATGAATACCTTTGTAATGGTAAAGGCATCTTCGAGACAGTGCTCGTAAAATGCTCTTGAAATAAAACCTCGGAGCTGGATGTATCCAACCAGCATTGGAATTCCAATGTAAGTTGTCAAGATCCAAATGATTGATATCTGCATTCCCAATTTTGGTTCGAACTCGTTAGAGATGCTGTACCAGACAAACCACGCTGCTGCTGCGATTTGAAGCAAACGAATTTGATATCGAGCTACTGCCCCAGTCACCTCTCCTAGGCGGTATGCCTGAAAATTGGCATGTCCAAGGCGGACGGTGTCTGCGAATTTGCTATGAGCCATGACGTGTTCCTTTTCAAGGCTTGCAGGGGCAGGTTTCGAACCACCCCCAACTAGGTTAATAAAACTTAGCAGGTGCAGCTACAAACACCCGAATCTACAAGCCATACGAAATTTCAAAGAACAAACTTATTTAATTAATAAAATGTGTTTTGTCAATATTTGCGATACGCTAATTATACGTCAAGTTTGATTTTTTTATGGAATTTTTTTACCCTCTTTCCACATCTTAAATTAATGTATTACTCATTATTCATTAATCATTAAAAAAAATGGCTCAAAAAATGGACGACATCATCCGGCTCGCCAAAACCAGAGGTTTTATTTTTCAGGGATCTGAAATCTACGGCGGACTCGCAAACTCCTGGGACTACGGTCCACTCGGGGTAGAACTCAAAAATAATGTAAAAAAAGCCTTTTGGCGAACCTTCGTATACAACCGAGATGACATGGAGGGCCTCGATGCGGCCATCCTCATGAATCCCCGTGTCTGGGAAGCCAGTGGTCATGTGGGGAGTTTCTCTGATCCACTCATGGACTGCAAAGATTGTAAATCCCGAGCTCGAGCCGATAAACTCGTAGAAGAAAATGGAGATGAACGTCCGGATAACTGGGCCGGAGAAAAAACGCCTCCCGGAGACCTGCTTGATTTTATCAAAGAACACGAAATCAAATGTCCAATCTGTGGGGCCTGCAACTGGACTGAACCCAAGCAATTCAACCTGATGTTTAAAACTCATCAGGGAGTAACAGAAGACTCTGCTGCCACCGTCTACATGAGACCAGAGACCGCTCAGGGGATCTTTGTGAACTTTAAAAATGTAGAGAGAACCAGCCGAAGAAAACTCCCCTTTGGGATTGCTCAGATCGGAAAAGCCTTCCGAAATGAAATCACCCCAGGAAACTTCACCTTTCGAACCCGAGAATTTGAACAGATGGAAATCGAATATTTCTTCGATCCAGAAAAAGACGACTGGAAAAAAATCTACGAAAACTGGAAAAAAGACTCCTGGAAATTTGTAACCGAAGAACTAGGAATTAAAGAAGAAAACATCCGATTCCGAGATCATGACAAAGATGAACTCTCGCATTATTCAAAAGGAACCGTCGATATTGAGTACAATTTCCCATTTGGATGGGGAGAGCTCTGTGCCGCTGGAGCTTACCGAACAGACTATGATCTCAATCAACACCAGGCTTTCTCCAAACAAGACCTCGAATACCGAGACGAAGAATCCGGAAATAAATTTATCCCACACGTCCTGGAACCATCTTTTGGGGCAGATCGTCTATCTCTTGCGGTACTTCTCAGTTCAATCACAGAAGAAACGCTTGAAGATGGAACCGAACGAAGCGTTATGAAGTTTTTGCCAAATATTGCTCCCGTGAAGGTAGCCGTGCTCCCGCTGATGAAAAAAGACGGCATGGCCGAAAAAGCAAAAGAAATCTGGGAATCACTGACTGTGTTTGGTAAATGTGAGCTCGATGTCTCTGGATCGATCGGAAAAAGATACCGTCGCCAAGACGAGATCGGAACCCCCGTCTGTGTCACCATCGATTATGAGACGGCCAAAGATAACTCCGTCACCATCCGAGATCGGGACACCATGAAACAAAAACGAGTAAAAATCGAAGATCTAATCACTCGGCTTGGAAATGAGTATTTTTGGGTGGTGAAGAGGGACTAGTGTCTAGTCTAAGGATTATCTGGATGCACCCAAATATTTACCAGCACTTTTTTCTTTGGATCTTTTCCCCCAATTATACCATCCACATTATGTACAGGACAGTTTTTATCTTCCTTTTTTTTCCTACAATCTCTATTACTTAACAACTTCCCACTACTTTCAATATTTTCCACAAAACAACAGGGCAGCTTCATTATTTGATAAACTCCTTCCTGAACATTTCCTTGGATACTGCTCATGGCTATCATAATTAGACGTGTTTTTTCTGGACAATCGCGAACGAGGATTCTTTTTTTAATATGTCTTAAAAAATCTACTAAAGAAATTTTTATACCAGGCTGTATAATCATTTTTATTCTATCTGAAAAAATATGCTTTTTCTTAAAAAGCCTATTTTCCAAAGGCAACTTTTCTACAGAAATACCTACAGAGCCTCTAATTTTTTCTCCCATGATAAAAATTAATCTAACTCTGGTTTATCTGGGTGGCGAACAAAAACCGTTACCAGAACTTCATTTTCAGGATCTTTCCCGATGATCTTTCGAATTTTTTCATCTTAAACGCAACACATGAAGATTAATCTCTAATCTTCAA